>DATLFM010000064.1 GCA_035541015.1 Candidatus Thermoplasmatota archaeon | reverse complement strand
ATTGTGGGGTCAAGGATGCGTCGCGGGTCCGCCAACGCGGAGAGCGCTGCCACACAGACGTCATCCGGCGTGAAGTATTGCCCCAGGCGTTTGGCTTCCCCGCGGGGCACGAGCGGCTCGAACAGACGCCATAGGAGTTCGCGTTGGGCGCGCACGGGCAGTCCATTCGCAGCATCAAACGGTGCAGGAAGGGCAGCGCCACTGACGACAGCTTTGATGGCAGCCTTGTGCGCCGCCTGCGCTTCCAACTGTGGTAGGGTAGCCAGCCGGATGCGCATGTCTTGTAGTAGAGTTGCGAGCACCGCTTCTTGTTCTTGCACCCTAGTCTGCGTCATGGAACTCCGCCGCATCTTGGTCAACTGGTAGACCCGCCGCCAACCGCTTCGCCACGTACTCGGAAAACGCAAACTCGTTGCCGCGAGCCACCGGCTTTGACTCGACGAGTGGAGACTTCCAACCCCGACCGCCGGGCTTGTGAACAAGAAGGACAGGGTCTTTGGAAACCGACCCAGGGGCCGTGACCTGCTTGAACGATTTCTGCGTCTTGTCCAAGAGCGTCGATGTTGACATTTGGAAACCCGCCTTCTGCAAGGCCCCGGTCAATGCTTGCCACACCGCCTTTTCTGTGCTGTGGAAGACCACAGTCATGGGTGCTCCAGGTTTGAGGACGCGGAAACATTCGGCGAAGCAAGAGGCTAGGAGATCCTCGTAGTGAGCGACGCGCTTGCCTTGCGCCGAACTTACGACGGCCTCAGCCGTAGCATCAGTGAATGCCCCCAGCCAACCCTCAGAAATCGCTGCAATTTCTGAATACTGGATGTTTCCTCCGAACGGCGGGTCTGTGAAGATGTAGTCGACCGAGCCGCTGGCAAGCGGAGTGCGCTGGGCTGGTCCGTGAATGACCGTCACGTTCCGAGATTGCGATTGAATCTTGTCCAAGTAGGTTGCCAGGGCCAAGACCTTCCGCTTCACCCCCAGAAAGACGTTTTTCTCGACCGGGCAGTGCGAGACATAGAGCGCACCCGGTTGGGCGCTCGTCACGACCGGCCTCGAATTACCCTTTTTGAAAACGAAACGTGTCATTAACGTGGAGTGCGCGGCGTTGTAGCTGGAAATTGCCACGCTAAGCAAGTCCCCATAGGGCGCCGGAAGGCGACGTGCCCTGTCCATTAGCAGCGCGACGGCGGCAAGGTTGGTTGGCGTGTAAAAGTGGTGCAGATGGGAAATTCCCGCGTGGTAGCCGGCGCGATGCATTTCCGTCCACTTCCCGTCCATCGTGACGACCGGCACCAAGGAAGAATTCTCTGCCAGGAAGTTTCTTGCTTTCTGGATGCGACGAAGGTCCTTGGTCGAGGCAGGCCGACCCCATGGAATTCCTTTGCAGGACTCGTCGTAAACCCGGACCGGGCGGCGCTTGACTTCGGTCACCTTCCCAAGAACCGGATCGGTGACGGTCTCCATCACGCGACTGGCGTCGCTAGGCACCATTTTCTTGCAGGAGTCGCATCGGGCTGTTTTTCGGAATGCACCATGTGCCTGGTCCACGAACTTATCAAAAAAAGCTAGCTCACACTGACAAGTAGGGCATTTTACGAAGTCCGTCCAAATCGCGTGCCGCTGCGGCGCATCGCCATAAAGCCAGCGTGCCTCCTTCTCTAGCAACGCCAGGACGGTGAACGCCTGCGCCCGAAACTCCTGGCCGGACGCTCCCGAAAAGACTGCCCTTGCTACCCAAGTGGGAAGCAAGCCCAAGTCGTTGCATACTGCCTTACGTGGAGGCTTCTCCCGTTCCGCCAGGTTGAGCTCAGCCACTGCCGCGGCCAGGCTGCACGAGCCGGCGAAGCAGTCGAATACCGTGTCCCCGGGCTTGCTGTGCGCACGCAGAAATTGAGTGATAGCGGCGGGGTTGATTTTCGTGGGATAGGGATGCAGCCCAAAGAAGCCGCCCGTCCTGGTGGATTGGACATACTCCTGGTAAGGAAGGAGTTCGGTTCGGCTCATGACAACAGCACCTCCTTGGCGCTGGCATTGAGCTGGGCGAAGAGGTCCGGCTCTGCCTCGCGCAGCTTCTTGCGGAAGCTTACGCGCCGGGACGCGAGGGCTCCACCCGCGGCAATTAGGTGAGGCTCGTTGTGTGCCAGAGATTCCGCAGCTCGTGCAATCGCCGTGCTTGCTCGCGCAACGGCTTCATGCGCGGGGTCGCCAGGCCGGTAGGCGGGGAACATCAGCGCCCGAAGGTGCACGTGCTGTTCGCCATGCTTACCCTTGGGTTGTGATTCCTTAATCTGCTCGTTGACCGTATCGCTGTTCAACATTCCGACAACGTAGGCTGCTTCGGCTCCGTCGTCGGTCTGCATCACGTAGAGCGTTTGATGATTGACGAATGGGCTGGGCAAGGAGGCCGTGGGAGTGGTCGCAGCACAGACGTCCTTTCCGCCAGCCCCATAGAACACTAGGTGGCCCTTCCACCTTGGCGGCTGATTGACGAGCTTGTTTCGCGTCCGCAGCGATTGACGGATGTCATCGAGCGTGCGGTCAATCTTTGCCGTCTTGCTTTTTTTGGCCTTGGCCTGCACCTTCTCGAACCACGCCTTGGCATTTTCGTGGCCCGCAACCTCAATTTCAGTCTGGTCCACCACGCGATACTTGCCGCCCTCCAACGCTAGAGGGAGGACAACGCTCCGAGGTTTCCCTACAAGGAAGGGAAGGACTTGGTCACTCTTCAGCGTCCAGAACAGATACTCGCGCTCCACGGCGCCCGTCGCGTGCAGGGTGCGCGCCTTCTTGTTGATGGGGTTGGTGCGTTCTTCGAGAGATGTTTCGACTCGCACCACGGCCTTGTCCGCGGCACTCTTAAGATCGACGAAGAACAGTGTGTGAGGCATAATGTCGGCCCCCTGCGAAAATCGCGCCTCATAGAAGGTGTCTGTCGCTGCGCCTACTGTTGTGCCATAGTAGGTTCCCGTGCCCTTTCGCGTCAACCGGTACTCGACTGACACTGGCTCCTCGTCCTCGCGGCTGAAGCGCAAGGCGGGCAGCAGGGCCGGCATTCCGCCAGTCTTATTCTTCGCCCCGAACAGAACGCACGCGGGGCGCTTGAACAAGGAGTCCATTTGCACGAAGTCCCAAAGTCGGGAGCCCGCCAGACCACTGTGTTCTGCGAAGGTGGAGGCCCGCAGCGGCTCGTGGTGCTTGCCGTTCAAGATTGTCGCTGGCAAGACGATGGCAAACTGGCCGCCCGGCACCAGAAAATGTTCAACGGCATGGAGCGCGAAGACTGTAGCGATTTCTTGGTGGTGTGCGGATTCGGCCTTTGGCTTGACGCCGAGAGATAGAGCGATATTTTCGAGTTGCTCCTTGTATCGTGCTTCAGGGAGGTTACTAAGCGTCAGCCACGGCGGGTTCGTAATCAAGAACTGGAAGGAAGCGCGCAGCAGCACTGGCCGATAGGTGTTCCTCAGCAAGAACGCCCAAACTCCGTTCCGTTTGCGCCGGACCCGTTCGGCGAGGGCTTCGCGCAGCTCAACAACGGCGGTTGAGAGTACCTCGGCCTCAACCTTGCTGAGCCCACATTTCTGCGATACGGCGTCGACCATCTGCTTGACGCGCGGTTCCAGCTTGGCCGTGCTGGTGCCTTGCACCATGAGTTCGGCCTGTTGGTGTGCTTCGGAGACGACGGAATCAAACGCGCTACTTACGCCAAAGACACTCGAAGGAAATTCGATAGAGCACTCATCCTCGTGGTCAAACGTTAGCACGGTGATATTCTCTTTCTTTTGGCCAACGCTTGTTGGCGTGAACAATGAATCCGCAAGGTAGATGGGCAGTCTGACCGGACGTTCCGCATTACTGATGTGCTCGGCGAGCGCCATGGCCAGCGTGGCCTTTGCGAGCGAGATGGAGACAGGGTTGATGTCAAAGCCCGCTACGTCCGAAAGGACATGGTCAAGAACGACTTGCGAGTTGGTTCCTGGGGGAAACGCTGACACCTTCCGCTCAACGCAGGCCCTGAGGAAGGAACCGGGACCGCACGCTGGGTCAAGGACTGCTGCCCCGGGCTTCTCGATTCCCGGGACCGCGCTCACGATGCGATTAGCTAGCCATCCCGGCGTAAACACCTCCCCAAACTCCTTGCGCAGATTTGGTGGCATGATTGCCTCGTAGAGTTGGGAAAGCAGGTCAAAGCGTGCCGCTTCCTCGAAGTCAAGGTTCTGAAGTTGCTCCGCGACCATCGCAACGGCGGGTCGCAGGATCTCCAGCGTTTCGTCGGTTCCCAACCAGCGGAAAAAGTCACGCTCGACGAAATCACGAATGAAAGCCGAATGAAAAAAGTCGCCCCGGACACAATCTTCGGCAAAATCGGTGTGTTTCCTCTGCAACGGAGTCGCGAGCGAACAGCCGGCGAAGATACGGCTCAACATCACTAAGTACCCGTGCGCGAGGAATGCCTCCGGTTCCGGTTCTGCATTGTAGCCGTAGGACGACACCACATGCCTGAACCACAAGTCGAAAAGTAGCTTGGATTCCTGGCGAGAACTCTGCACAGACCAAGCTGAGGCCAATGCCTGACTTAGGACCCGGTGAAGTTCGGACCCGACGCCAAAACCAGCTTGCAGAATGGCCGGCGTTGCGACAATCGGCTCGCTCCAGAGCACCGCTTCGAGGTAGGCAAGCATCGCCTTCCCGTCAGTGGAAGTGAAATGTTTCTGGCTGCGGATCGTCACGGTGACGTTGGCTTCGGTTGCTGTCGAAGGCTCGCCTTCGAACTTGACGTCGTATTCGTACCACCGTTCGATGTCGGTCACGACCAACCGCGCAACCGACCTCGGATTTCCCTCGGCCTTTACCAGGCCGGCCACGTATTCTCGACCCTGCTTCTCGGCTTCTGCCCCGGCCTTGGCCGTCGACAGATCTCGCTTGTTTTCCACGACAAGGGCGCCGTGCTTTGTATCAATTCGGCCATGTTTTTCTCGGCCCCCCGTTTGGACCCTCACTCCGGTTTCCGAGCCCAGAGAAAACTCAAGGATCTTCCAGTAGTGCGAGGGGAACATGAGGGGCAGGCTGCTGGTAAAGGCGAACCGCCGCTTCGCCTCGTCCAGGCCGGACCCGCAGACCGTGCGCAGGAGCTCGGTGGCTGCAGCTTCGGGGCCCATCGTCGTAATGGGCGGCTTGGCCATGGTTAGCTCCCAGGCAAGGCGAAACTCTTGATGTCCTTCACCACGAGCTTCTCGACGTAGCTCTGGATGGACTCGTCTTCGAGGGCCGCTTTGACCTTCAGGCGGCGATGAAGGTCGTCGGTCAGTTTCAGGTGGACGGACTTCATCGTGTTCAATCCCCCTACCTGGAATCGCCTCAAAGGCCTTCCGTTGCGAATCCATTTGGATTTGGAGTCCAAAGCTGACCAGACTTTGCCGGATTGACTCCCCGGCTCCCCGTTCTTCCATGCCCCCTCTCCGATGCGCGGGACACCACAACGGGCCTCGGCGCTAATATGCCCTCGTGGGGGGAGTGAAAGTGAACCTCGGCCCCGGCCCACCATAGCCCGGTGCGCCGCCTAGAGCCAATAGAAAGTACGCCTTGACCTGCCCGGCGAAAACCGCTGACCACATGCTACTGCTTCGTCAATCAGGGGTTCGATAGCGGCCCTCTCTGTTGGTAGCACGAAATCCAATTCAAAAGCGTCGGTTTCCGGAAGCCGTCTGAAGACCAGAAGTGACGACTCCCGCTGGGTTCGGGGCATCGCCGAAAGGCGAAGGCCGCGCATTCTGGACGGCAGATTGAGACGCACCATGTGGTTCTCCCCCGCGGCCAATCGCAAGTCGAAGTTCTTGGTTTCGACTCGGCCGTCATGGTGCATCTGGATGTCCCGCACCACGCGTCGCTGGCCAACGACGGCCGCCCTGACTTGATCGTCGGTGAAGAAGTAGGGTGCCAACGTTACAGGCAGGTCAACCTGCGTTCTTGCCCCGCCTGACGTTGACCCCGCCTCAAAGATGAGCACGCCTGCCGCGGCCAGCGAAGCGATTTGGGCGTCTTCGGCAAGGGGCACCGCACGGGGTTCCGATAAAGGAGAGACTTCTGCCAGCCCGGCCCTTGGGTGGGTCGGGGGAGCCTGCCGTGGACGCGCCTCACGATAAGCCGTCACGAGGCCAACGTCAACCGGCGTCGCGTTGGCCCACTCGCGTTGCCACCAGGTCGCAAGAGCGTCCAGGTCCACAGGGGAGAGAGTACCTGCCATCGCCGCCTCCCAGTTCGACCGGAGTGCAGAATCCGTGACGTTTTGGGAGCCGACCACGACCCGGTGTTGTCCATCCGGGCGAGACCCCCAGTATAGCTTCGGATGGAATGCGTTGAGGGGGCGTAGTCCCCGGGCCAAAACCTCGTGGAAACGCACGATGCGGACCTCGGCATTGGGTTGCCGGGCCAGCATGTCCAGAGCACTCGGTTCAGTGATGCCGAAGTCGATGCTAGTTAGGATTTCCTTCCGGATGTCGGCTGCCGAAAAACCGCAGCCCAAGCGCCCCAGGGCCTGAACGCCCTGAACCGTGATGTACGCGACGGCCAGCCGTACGCGATTGTTGTCGTGAAAGGTGTCGCGCAGAGCGGTTGAGGACGCCTCCCGGGCAGTAGGCGACTGGAGGTGTAGAGTCACGATGGACATCCGATGTAGTGCTTCTTGAACATGACCGCCATTCAGGCCGAGCTTCCACGGGACCGCTTGCGCCTGGGTTCCTTGGGGGAACGCCCACAAGCCTTTCGTCTCACCCGATGAGTCCAGCGCAGCGGGACGCAACCCCCGCCACCCCTCTCCTTTAAATAATCCCTCCCGCCTACCCGCGCCCACCGAGCCTTTCCAAGCGAAGGCTCCCCCAAATTCCTAGGTGGTCACCGTGGGCCGTAAGGAAGACAACATCGCCAAGGCGCGCGAACTGATGCATCAGCCCGAGTTCATCCGGAACATCGGGACGGCCGCGCACATCGACCACGGCAAGACGACCTTCTCGGACAACCTCATCGCCGGCGCGGGCATGATGTCGGAGGACCTCGCGGGCAAGCAGCTCGTGCTCGACTTCGACGAGCAGGAAGCGGCGCGCGGCATCACGATCAACGCGGCCGCGGCGTCGATGGTGCACGACTACGGCGGCAAGCAGTACCTCGTGAACCTCATCGACACGCCCGGCCACGTGGACTTCGGCGGCGACGTCACGCGCGCCATGCGCGCCATCGACGGCGCGTTCATCCTCGTCTGCGCGGTGGAGGAGGTCATGCCGCAGACGGAGACCGTCATCCGGCAGGCGCTGCGCGAGAAGGTGCGGCCCATCCTCTACATCAACAAGGTGGACCGCCTCATCAACGAGGTCAAGCTCACGCCCGAGCAGATGATGGCGAAGTTCCAGAAGATCATCACCGAGGTCAACGGCCTCATGCTCAAGCAGATGCCGCCCGAGTTCAAGGAGAAGTGGGCGCTCTCGGTGGAGAAGGGCACGGTGGCCTTCGGAAGCGCGTACCACAACTGGGCCATCTCGGCGCCGTGGGTGAAGAAGAGCGGCGTGAACTTCAAGCAGGTGTTCGAGTACCTGCAGGCGGGCAACCAGAAGGAGCTTGCGAAGAAGGCGCCCATCGCGCAGGTCATGCTCGATCTCTCGATCACGCACCACCCGCCGCCGCACGCGGCCCAGAAGTACCGCATTCCGCACATCTGGAAGGGCGACCTTGCCTCCGACATGGGCAAGTCGCTCGTCGAGACGAACGAGAAGGGCCCCGTGGCGTTCATGGTGACGAAGATCATCGTGGACCCGCACGCGGGCGAGGTGGCCGTGGGCCGCGTCTTCTCGGGCTCGATCCGCAAGGGACAGAAGCTCTTCGTAAGCGGCATGCCAAACGCGAACACGGTGCAGAGCGTGGGCCTCCTCGTCGGCGCCGACCGCATCCCGACCGAGGAGGTGACGGCGGGCAACATCGCCGCCGTCGTCGGCTTGAAGGACGCGATCGCGGGCTCGACCGTGACGGAGGTCCAGGAGATGGAGCCCTTCGAGAAGATCGTGCACTACTCGGAGCCGGTCGTCACGAAGGCCATCGAGGCCAAGCACACGCGCGATCTCCCGAAGCTCGTCGAGGTCATGCGCACGGTCGCCAAGGCCGACCCGTCGATCCAGGTGGAGATCAACCAGGAGACGGGCGAGCACCTCATGAGCGGCATGGGCGAGCTCCACCTCGAGATCACGGAGTACCGCATCGTGAACGAGCACAAGGTCGAGATTTCGACCTCGCCGCCCATCGTCGTGTACCGCGAGTGCGTGCAGAAGCGGAGCCCCGCGGCCTTCGAGGGCAAGAGCCCCAACAAGCACAACAAGTTCTACGTCATCGCCGAGCCCCTGGAGGAGTCCTTCGTCAAGGCCATCAAGGAAGGCGAGATCCCCGAGGGCAAGGTCAAGAACATCAAGGACCTCGTGCCGCGGCTCGTCGAGCTTGGCTGGGAGAAGGACCGTGCCAAGGGCTTGATCGCCGTGCAAGGGACGAACATGCTCCTCGACGTCACGAAGGGCATCCAGTACCTGCACGAGACCCGCGAGCTCATCCTCGAGGCCTTCAAGGAGGCCATGACGAAGGGCCCGCTCGCCGGCGAGCCCGTGGCGGGAGTGAAGCTCCTGCTCGTCGACGCGAAGCTCCACGAGGACGCGGTCCACCGCGGGCCGGCGCAGTCCATCCCGGCGATGCGCAACGCCATCTACGGCTCCATGGTCACGGCCGGACGCACGATCCTCGAGCCCAAGCAGAAGATCTTCGTGAACGTGCCCCAGGACGTCATGGGCCCCGTGACCCGTGAGATCCAGCAGCGCCGCGGCGTGATCGAGAACATGGAGCAGGAGGGCGATCTCACGATCATCCACTGCAAGGCGCCCGTGGCCGAGCTCTTCGGCTTTGCCTCGGCCATCCGCGGCGCGGCGCAGGGCCGCTGCCTGTGGTCCACCGAGCACGCGGGCTTCGAGATGCTTCCCCGCGAGCTTCTCGACAAGACCGTGGGCGAGATCCGCAAGCGCAAGGGGCTTCCCGAGAAGCCCTACGAGGCGGACTACTACGCGGGCTAGACGCTCCTCAAGGATGCGACCACAAGTCTAATGGCGCGGCGGGTCGGGCGGCGGCCGATGCGGCGCCTAGCTTGCCTCGCCGTCGCCTTGGCGGTCGTGGCCGCCGGTTGCCTTTCCACCGACGACGCCAAGGAGCCGCTGCAGGCGTCGGAGCTTCCGCCGGCCGCGCCTCCGGTCCCGGCGCCGGGCCTTCCTCCGCCCCCTGCCGATTGGCCCGCCTGCGAGCACCCGTGGCCCTGCGCCGACGGCTCCGAATGGCCTCCGGGTCTTGCCGGGCCTTTCGAGCTTCTGGAGATCGTCGAGCATCTCGTCCCGAGCTTCGACGGCACGGCGCTTCACGGCTACGTCCTGCGGCCCGCCGTGCCCGAGGGAGTCCGCGTTCCGGTCGTCCTCTCGTCGACCATCTACTACGGCCAGGTGTTCCAGACGCCAAAGAGCCCCACCCGCGCTGCGCTTGCGCTTGGTGCCGAGGTCCCCGAGGCGCGCCTGATCGCGGAGGGCTACGCAGTGGCCTACTTCAGCGTTCGGGGGACGGGGCAGTCGGGCGGTTGCCTGGAATGGTGGGGTCCAAACGAGCAGCGCGACCAGGCGTGGCTCGTGGAGTGGCTTGGCGCCCAGTCTTGGTCCAACGGGCGCGTCGCGATCATGGGCGGCTCCTACGGCGGCACCACGCCTTGGATGGCCGCCATCCAGAACCCGCCGAGCTTGAAGACGATCGTGCCGGTCGCCGGCGTGGTGGACGCCTACACGTTCTCGTACACGCCGCAGGGCGCGCCCTTTGTCATCGTGGCGCAGTACCTCAACTCCTTCACCGCCGTGAATTCGCTCCTGCCGCCGCTTCTGGGCGATCCCGCCGGCATTCCCGGGCACGCGCAGCGCGCGCCCGACCGCCTCTGCGAGCCCACGCGCCGCAACATGCACGAGCGGGAGACCGAGAAGTGGCTCGACGAGCGCGACGCGGGCTACTGGGCCAAGCGGCGCTTCTCCGACGGCTTCCCCAACCTTTCGGCCGCGGTCTTCCTCGTCCACGGCTTCCAGGACCGCGGAGGGTCGGGGCACGCGCAGCACGACCTTCTCGTGTGGAGCTGGCTGCGCGAGGCGCCCAAGCGGCAGCTGCAAGGACAGTGGGCCCACGAGATGCCCGACACGCCGACGTGGGAGGACGACCTCCTCGCGTGGTTCGACTTCTGGCTCAAGGGGATCGGCGAGGGACCGCCGGGCCTTGGCCACGTCGAGTTCGAGGACAACCTCGGGGGCTGGCACGAAAGCGTCGCCTGGCCGCCCGTGGAGTCCCGGGAGGAGGTGCTCTATCTTGCAGGCGGCAAGCTCGCGCCGGCACCGTCTGCGGGCTCGCGCGCGTTCCTTTCGTCTCCGGGCGTGGCTCCGCGATCCACGGTTTGCCAGGCGTGGATCCAAGAGGCGACGGGATCGCCGCCGATTGACGCCACCGGGCTCGTCTACGTGACGGAGCCATTGAAGGAGGACGTCCTGCTGGCGGGCAATCCCATCGGGCTGTTCCCCATCAAGAGCGACCGGCCCGGCGGGCAGTTTGCCGTCGATCTCTTCGTCCTGGACGACCGCAATCCGTGCACGGAGACCGCGCGGCAGATCTCGGGCACCGTGGTCGATCTCCGGTTCCACCAGGGCAACCTCAAGGGAATCGATTTCCCCGTCGGCGCGCCCACGGCCGTTCGCGTCGATCTCGAGGACATCGCGGAGTGGATTCCCGCCGGCCACCGGCTGGCCGTCGTGGTGAGCCACGGCCGGGTCCTCGACCGGCACTCCGGAGGCTCGCACGTCGCCACCCTTTCGATCGAAGGCCAGGGGGCCGAGTTCGACAGCCACATCGTCCTTCCGATCCTCCGCGGAACCCTCGGCGGCCTGCCGCCGACGATCGCCTACCCGCCGCGGCCGTTTGCGCCCGTCTGATCCCCGTTTGCCGGGTGAAGGCTCATGCCCGCACACGGCCTTCGAGCCTTGTGCGCAAGGAACCATCCCCGGAGCTTCGCGCCCGCCTGACGCCCGAGCAGTACCACGTCACCCAGCAGTGCGGCACGGAGCCTCCGTTCACGGGCAAGTACTGGAACCACAAAGCGACGGGCATCTACAAGTGCGTCGTCTGCGGCACCAACCTGTTCAAGAGCGACGCGAAGTACGAATCCGGGACGGGGTGGCCAAGCTTCTGGCGGGCCGTCGACCCGGCGAAGGTGCGCGAGCTGTCCGACGACGCGTACGGCATGGCGCGCACGGAGATCCGTTGCGCGACGTGCGACGCGCACCTTGGGCACGTGTTCGACGACGGCCCGGCGCCGACCGGCCGGCGATTCTGCGTGAACAGCGCGTCACTGGAATTCGAGCCCGTGTAGCGGGCGTGCGACGGAGTGACAGGGAGGCGGCGGTCGGCGTCGGGGGGGCCTGCTCGGACGGGCGCCGGCTTTCGGCGGTCCCGTCGAGCCCTGGCTTTTCGGGGGCCGCCGGGCGACGGAAAAGGGGCTTTTCCCAACCCGTTCGAACGGCGGCGGCTTTCACCGCGAGCGTTCGGTGGCCCCTTCGCAAACCTCATCTAGGCCGCCCGGCTACAGGCCCTTCCGAGGTGCAGACATGGCGACGTCGACGCTGCGCACGACCGCGCAGCCCACCCGCTGCGAATGCGGGCAATCCTTCCCCCCCACGCTTGCGGGCGCCTGGGCCGCGCGCGAGCACATGGACGCCACGCGCCACCGCATGGTCGCGTAGGTCCGGGGACGCCCGGGAGCAAAGCTCGGCGTCCCCGAGGTTTGCCCCCGAAAGCTCTTTTCCACCCGGCCGGCTGGCCGCTCATGCACTCCGATCCGCCGCCTTCGGACCTCGCGCTGCGCCTTGCCGCCGCCGGGCGCGTGCCCGCCGAGCGCCTGTTCGTGGCGCTTGCGGGCCTCCTTGCGATCGGGCTTGCGCTCCTCGAGTTCTTCCTGCAAGCGTTCTCGGGGAACGTGATCCTCGGCGGCGGACCCGCCGCGTGGACGGCTCCCCTGATCGCGCTGTGCCTCTCGCTCGTGCTTGGAATCTTCCTATTGCACGCGCACGCGACGCTCCTTCGGGACCCCGTCGAAGGCGCGATCCTGGCGGCGGGCTTCTCGCTTGCCCTGCTGTTCTTCGGCGGCACCTCCGGCGCCGCCGCGGGCCTTCTTGGCGCCCTGGGCGCAGCCGTGGTGCTCGTGCGCCACGCCCGTGTCTACGAATGGATCCAGGCGCGACGTCGCGCGGCGACGGCCCAGGAGCCATCGCCTCCCGAAAGCTACGCCTACTCCTCGGCGCCTCCGGAGACGAGCTAGCGCGTCAGCGATCGGTCCCGTTGCGCAAGATGGCGCGCAGGTGGGCAAGCTGCTCGTCGTGCTGCGGCGTCGGTCGCTCGAAGACGTCCTCGACGAGGGTTTCAAGCGGCGGGGATTGTGCCGCCTCGGCCTTGCGGACGGCCTGCTGGACGAGCGCCTCGTGCTCGGCGCGGACGCCCTCTTCCCACTCGCGCGTCCACAATCCGCGGGCCTCTAGGTAGCGGCGGAACCGCTCCACGGGGTCGCGCGCCTTCCACGCATCCACCTCGGAGGGCTCGCGGTAGCGCGTGGGGTCGTCGCTTGAGCTGTGGCCCTCGATGCGGTACGTGAGCGCCTCGACGAGGGTCGGGCCTCCTCCGCCCCGCGCTCGGTCCACGGCCTCCTTGGCCGCGGCGTAGCACGCGAGCACGTCGTTTCCGTCGACGCGCACGCCGGGCATGCCGTACGCGGCGGCCTTCACGGCGATCGTCTCGCTGACCGTCTGCTTGGCAAGCGGGACGGAGATCGCCCACTGGTTGTTCTGGCAGACGAAGACGGCCGGCACCTTCCAGACGCCGGCGAAGTTGAGCGCGTGGTGGAAGTCGCCCTCGCTCGTGGCGCCGTCGCCTAGGTACGCCATGGCCACGACCTTGTCGCCCTTCACCTTGGCGCCGTAGGCCATGCCGACGGCGTGGGGAAGCTGCGTCGTCATGGAGCTCGACCACGCGACGTGGTTGAGCGCACGGTCGGAGAAGTGCATGGGCATGCTTCGTCCCTTCTCCACGGCAAGCGAGTTGCCGAACATGTGCGCCACGTACTTCTCCAGCGGCCAACCGCGCAGGAGGAGCACGCCGCCCTGCCGCAGCGCCGGGAACACCCAGTCCTCGGGGCGAAGCGCAAAGGCCGTGCCCACGACGGCGCCCTCCTCGCCGCGCGTGACGCCGTAGAATCCGATGCGGCCCTGGCGCTGGAGCAGCATCATGCGGCCCTCCAGCGCGCGGATGAGAAGCATCGTGCGGTACAGGTGCTTGAGGTCGCCGTCGGAGAGCGCGGGCTCGAGCGACTTGTCGAGCAGCGATCCGTCCTCGCGCAGGACGCGGAACAAGCCCCGCTCCTTCGCAAACGGGTCTTCCGACGGACTCACGAAGCGGTCAAACGTGGGACCGTCCATAAGCGTTCGTGCCCGAAGGGGGCGGGCGCGCCGGCCGGCGGACGGTCGACCGTTTGGCGTTTCCCCACCACCCCCCGCCACCTTTTTGCGCTCGGCGGGCGAACTGGGATACGGGCCACCATGGACGATTTCAAGATCACGCTCGACCGGGAGGCGTTCAAGGCGCTGGCCTCCGACACGCGCCTGTCCATCCTGAAGGCCCTCGACGAGCGGCCCATGACGGTCTCGGAATTGGGTCGCAAGCTCGAACTCAACAAGGCCACCGTCTTCGAGCACCTGGAGAAGCTCGTGGCCGTCGCGCTCATCCGCAAGGAGGAGGACGTCGAGCGCAAGTGGGTGTACTACTCGCTCACGTGGAAGGGGCGCCGCATCCTCCACCCCGAGCGCGTCACGATCGCGATCCTCCTGTCCACGGCGCTTGGCGCGTTGACGACGGGCGCGCTGTTCCTCGCGGCCTATCTCACGCCCACGGCTCCTGAGCCGCCCACCGGCGGGCCCGAAGCCGCGCGGTCGCTGGCGTCGGACATGGCGCAGGCGCCGCCCCCCACGTCCGCCTCGGCCGATCCCGTCACGCTTTACGTGGCCGTCGCGCTCTTCCTCATGGTCGCGATCCTCTCGACGGCCGGCTTCCTCCTGTGGCGCCGCGCGAACGCGAAGCAAGCGTGAGGCTTGACCCCACATTACTGCGCAATTGCGCAGTAAACCTTACCGCAGGTCGTTCGCGTCGATGACGTAGCGGCCGGGATTCAAACGCTCGGCCTCCTCGGGCGTGAGCGGCTCGGCGCGCACGCGGTCGGAGAGGATCGCGCTGTGTCCAAAAGGGTCCTCGATCACAAGCGTGGCCACGCGCCGTCCCTCGACGATCTCCTGGAGATGCGCCAGGCGCTCGTCGAGGAGGCGCTTCTTCTCGGGCTCGTCCGTGAGAAGCCGCGCGCGCAGCATCGCGCTGCGCACGCGCTCGAGCACGCCTTCCACGTTGCTCACGAAGGCTTCCGAGGCGGGCGTGGGCGTGGCCGTGAAGCCAAGCTCGGGCACTTGGTAGGTGCCGCTGTTGGAGCGGACGACGCGCGCAGTCAGGTCCTCGGCGCTCTTGATGGAGAGCGTGTGCCGCGCAGGGTCGCGTTGGGCAAGCGGCATGAAGTCGGTGTGGCGGAAGGCGCACGCCTGGCAGTGGACGACCGTGTGGAGGACTTCGCCGAAGTAGGGGATGGACTGGTTGTACGACGTGAGCGAAAGCGTCGTGCCGTTGCAGGCGGGGCATTGCGCCCGTGAGGTGGCCTCGACCACGCGAAGGAGTTTGCCGGTTATGTATAAAATGCTGCCGGCCGGACACCGGGCGGGCGGAAAGGCCTTAGTTCGTGGAGGCCGCGCGGAGCTTGCGGCGGTCGACGCGGAGGCCGCCGGGCGTCACGACGACGAGATTCTCGCCGATTCCCGCCACGTCGCCCTTTACGTCCGTGGCGACCTTGCGCAGGTCGTTCACGATGCGCTTCATGAGGATCTCGTCCTTGGCCACGTGCGAGAGATCGGCCACGAGGATGTTGCCGCGGTAGACGACCTCCGTGAAGGCTCCCACGTCCGCGTAGGCGGTGACCTCGGCAACCTGGATCGAGGTGTCCGACTCCGGCGCGGGCGCGTCGGCCGCGTACTGCGCAAGGTCGAGGTAGTCTTCGCCGCGGCCGCTCAATCCGTCGTCGCCAAGGAGGCGCTTGACCAAACCCATCGTGCATCCCTTCTGGTCGCGAGTGAATGGCGAGCCGCCGAATATAAAGGTGGCGAAATATTTTGCGGGCGCGCGCCCAATCCCGCAAGCGTTCGCTTTGGAGGCCCCCGACCAGCGCACCCTTTTAACCCCCCGCCGGCCTATCGAAGGCCGACGCACCATGACCCGCGACGACCTCCTGGTCCACAACTACGTCGTCGAGGCGAACCTGCCCCGCCGCATGCCGCCGCGCGTCGTCTTTTGGGACGAGACGCTGCGCGACGGCGAGCAGACGCCGGGCGTGTACTTCACGCCCGACGAGAAGGTCCAGCTGGCCAAGGTCTTCGACGACCTTGGGATCACGATCCTCAACTGCGGGATCCCCGCGGTCTCGGACAAGGAACTCCAATCGGTGAAGCGCATCGCGGCCGAGGGGCTGCGCAACGCCTCCGTGCTCGCCGCCTGCCGAACGCTGCGAAGCGACATCGACGCATGCCTCAAGTCCGACGCCGACGAGTGCTCGCCGTTCATCGCGGCCTCGCCGGTCCACCTCAAGCACAAGCTTCGCATGACCGAGGAGCAAGCGATCGCCGCGGCGACGGACGCCGTGCAGTACGCGAAGGACCACGGCCTCAAGACGACCTTCGTGACGGAGGACACCGTGCGCGCCGACCTCGACTTCGTCGGCCGCATCTACAACGCCGCGATCGAGGCCGGCGCCGACCGCATCCTCTACTGCGACACCGTGGGCGTCATGACCCCGGCGACGATGCGCTGGTGGGTGAACGAGGCGCGGTCGCGCATCCGCCTGGACGGCACGGAGGAGGGCGTGCACATCCACAACGACTTCGGCATGGCCACGGCCAACACGCTTGCCGCCGTGGAGGAGGGCGTGCCCGTCGTCAACACGACCTTCGGGGGCTTGGGCGAGCGCGCGGGAAACGCGCCCTTCGAGGAGATCGTGATGGCCCTCGAGCTTCTCTACGACGTCCGCACGGGCATCAAGATCGAGCGCATCCACGAGGCCGCGCGCCGCGTGGAGGAGCTCTCCGGCGTTCCGCTTGGCATCACAAAGCCCATCGTCGGCTACAACGCCTTCACGCACGAGAGTGGCATCCACACGGACGGCGTCATCAAGCACACGCTCACCTACGAGCCCATCCAGGTGGACACGCTGCGCCGCCAGCGGCGGTTCGTGTTTGGCAAGCACACGGGCGCGCGCGCCGTCGAGGCGCGCTTGCAGGAGCACGGCCTTGGCGCCACGCCCGAGCAGGTGCGCGCGATCGTCGCCGCGATCAAGGAGAAGACGGAGACCACGACCAAGCGCGAGGTCGCCGAGTTCGTCGCGCAGTACCGCGCCTTCGACGAGAACCACAAGGGCGTGACGCCGCGCGAGTTCTGGGCGATCGCGGCCAAGGCGGGCGTGAGCGTGCCCGCCGACCTTCTGGCCGGCGCGCGGAAGGAGCGCAGCACGGGGCAGCTCTGAGGATGGACCCCCGCAAGCCCTTCGCCTGGCGCCGCTTTGCCGACGGCTCGTGGAAGGAAGAGTCGGGCAGCGTTCCCGCCGAGACGCGCGTCGCAATCGAGTTGAACGACGAGCCCGCCGGCACGATCTGGGCAAGCCCGCACGAGCCCGATCGGCTGGCGCTTGGGCACCTCCTGCTCGAAGGGTGGTCGTTCGACGCTCCCAAGGCGCGGGCGGAGCTTTTGGAGTCGGACGGAGGCGTCGTGGCGCGCGTGCACGCGCCCGGCGCCGTGCCCCCGCGGGAAGCGCCGCTTCCGCCGGCGGCGTTTGTTCCACCGTACGCGCCGGCGTCGGTCGTTGCCTGCGTGGCGGGGATGCAGCGCGAGGCCAAGATCTATTCCGAGGGCGGGGGCGTGCACGCGGCCGCGCTCTTCTGGGCGGGCAACCTCCGGTACCTCGCGGAGGACGTGGGAAAGCTCAACACGTTGGCGCGGCTGGCGGCGGCCAAGGCGCTCGACGGGCGAACGCGCCGCGCGCTCCTCCTATGCTGCACGGGCCGGGTGACGGGCGCGATGGCGCGCCGGGCGGCCCTCCTGCACGCTCCGGTCGTCGTGACCCTCTCCTCGCCCACGGCGGAGGGCGTCTCGGTCTGCCGCGCCGCGGGCATCACGCTGGCCGGGTACGCACGCGGAAAGGGGTTCAACGTGTACGTGGGCGACCGGATCGCACCCGTTTCCGGCTGACGGCGGACGGGCGCTGGCGAAACGGATAAGCCCTCGGGCGACCAAGGTACAGCGATGTCCAAGCGGTCGCCCTACTCGTTCGAGTTCCGCGCGGGCGACTACGAGATCCACCCGGAAACGATCCTCACGGGCGCCCGCCTCGTGGCCAACGCCATCCGCACCAATCTCTGGGGCATGCCGCGGCTCTCGGGCACGGCCGCGGAGATCGCCCGCCAGGTCGTTGCGGCCAACGCCGAGGGCCGGTTCCTCATCGCCGGCCAGGGCCACTTCCGATACTTCTGGATCAGCGACTTTGGCAAGTCCATCCGCGGCCTCCTCCACATCCTGCCGCGGGCGTACCTGCTTGAGCAGGTGAACCGGTTCCTCGACGCGGCGATCGAGCGCGGGCGCGTTCCCACGTGTCTGTCCGAGGAGCGCACGTTCGACCTTCCGTACGCGCGCGCCGACGGCCTTCCCTGGCTCGTGCACGCGATGGACACGCTCGACCCGACGCTCCTTCGCGCTCGACGCGAGCCGCTGGAGCGCCTGACCGCGCGCTGGATCGACGACCATTTCGAGCCCGGCCGCGGCCTCATGCGAGGCGACGTGCGGGGCGATTGGATGGACACGATCCGGCGGCCGTCGTCCACGTACAACAACCTGCTCGCGCTGAACCTCTTCGAGACCCTCGCGCGCCACGACGTCGGCGGCGAGGTCGTCCGGGACCGCGCCGAGCAACTGGCGCGCGATCTCGTGGACGCGCGGTGGACGGGCTCCCACTTCACCGACTACGAGGCCGCGCCCGATTATCTCTCGGCCGATGCGAATGCGCCCGCGCTCTACTTCGGCCTCTTTGAGCCGGCGCGGCGCAGGAAGATGGTCGACGCGATCGAATCGTCGGGCCTCCTGCGGCCCGTTCCGATCCGCATCTCCGACCGCATCCACGGCGACCTCATGCCGCTGTTCACGCGCTTCACGCCCGCCTATCACAGCTCCGCTTGGCTGCACATGGGCCTCCTGTACGTTGCGGGGCTCAAGCGGCAGGGCGGAGGCTCCGAGGTCGACGAGCATCTCGGTGCGGTCGAGAACCTCGTCGAGCGCGAGGGCAACTTCGTGGAGGTCGTGGACCGAAGCGGGTTCCCGTACCGTACGCCGCTGCACACGAGCGAGCACGGGCTCACGATGGCCGCCGCGCTCTACGTGGAGGCGCGCGAGGCCGCGTCCGCCTGACCGGCCTCGTATCGGTTCGAGTCACGGCTTTCGGTTCTCCCGTTTCCCCCGTTCCTCCCGACGCCCGGTTTCCATCGGTGCAAAAGGATGGAAATCCTAGAGCCGCCAGTGGTGACGCGCTTCCGGTCCGGTCAGGCCAAGCCGCGGATCCAGCCGACCCTGCGGATGGAGCGCACGCGGGCCCGCGTCTGCGGACGCAGCCGGACTTGGACGCAACGCTGGCTTGACAGCTTCCTTCTGGACTAGCGCCGCGCACGACGCGCGCAGGCGCCCAGCGAGACCGCAAGCGCGGCAACGGCCGCCGGCAATGGCGTTTCGCGCCCCGCCTCCGGTTGCGCGTGGGAGGGCACGACCCCTTCGTCGGGGGCTTGCACCGCGCCTTGCAACGCGACGTTTGCCATGATGGTCGCCGTGAGCCGCGCGGCGGCCTCGAAAGCCGCCACGAGCTTGTCCTTGCCGCCCGCCAGCTGCTCGGCCGCCGGCAGCGTGTCAAACGGGTTGTGGTACGGCGGGTAGGCGAGGTCGACCGCGCCGCCGACCTTGAAACCGGGCACGCCGGCCGCGATGAAGGGCGCGTGGTCGCTTCGCCCCTGCTCGTCGTCTTGCACCCAGACGTGCTGCACGGGAAAGCCGAGGACGTCGTACGTCGCGCGCTTGACGAGCACGCGGAAGTCGCGGAAGCCTTGGAGCTGCGCCGCCGTGTAGTTCGACTCGTTGTAGTCGGCAAAGCGCGACCGGTAGGTGAACTGGTCGATCGGCGACGTCCGCACGTACATGGGCGGCACGCCGGCGCGTGCGGTGGGCGAGCGGTTCTCGGCCGGCCAGTGAATGCCGATCATGTCAAGCGAGGTGGCGGCCACGAGGCGAACGGTTCCCTGGGGGAGGCCAAGGAGCGCCTCCACGTCCGGGAAGCGCGCCATGAACTCCTTGCTTCCAAAGACGCCCCATTCCTCACAGTCCCAGAACGCGAACAGGATGGAAGCTTCGAGCGCCTCGCGATGCCGCGCGAAGGCGCGGGCGAGCTCCAACGCCGCGGCGATGCCCGACCCGTTGTCAAGGGCCCCCGTCGAGGTCTGCTGCGTATCGTAGTGGGCCCCGATCACGATCCAGTCGGTCGCGCTGCGGCCCTCCACAAGCGCGAGGACCGAGCGCGCGGGCACCGTCATCGGCTGGGGCAGGCGCACGGCGGGCGCCGGGAAGACGACGACGCTTCCGACCTCGCAGGCGTGGTCGAAGGCGACGGGCGCAAGCCCGATGCCCGAAAGCTCGGACTCGATCCATGCGCGGGCGTTGTCGTGCGTCGGGGTTCCCACGAACCGGTACGCGCGCGATGGATCGGTCGTAAGCGACAGGATCGTGTCGTAGATGTCCTGTCCGGAGACCTCGGTCGCGATGGCGGCGGCGCGCTCGTCGATGGACGCTTCGGACTGCCGGCCTGCGGGCTGCCGCTCATGCGCCGCGACCCCAAGCGGCGCGACCAGCAACGCGGCAAGCACGAGGAGGCCGGCCGTTCGCATGGGTGGCCGAGTTCGTTCCTCCCTAGATGAATCTTGTTGGACCTCGTGCGTTCGCCCGCAGGTAAGCTTAAGGGGACGCGGCCAAGCGCTTACTGGCCATCACCCCCCAGGCCGCTTTCTTTCCTTTCGTTCCGATCGAAGCGCCGTGATGGCCTCCATCGCAAGCGCCCACCCTTGGGACCAAGGAATGCGGACGCGCGGGGCGGGCTCGATCACGGTCTCGCGAAACAGCGCAAGCGCAACGAGACCCGACGCGAGGGTGACGACCCCGGTTGCCGCAATCGCGGTCTGAAGGCCCGCGGCGGCGGCGACGAACCCCGCAAACACGGCGCCCGCCGCGTAGCCGAGGTCGCGCCAGAGCCGATACACGCCGACGGCGGAGGCCCGCCAGCTGGGGTGGCTCGCGTCGCTGACGGCGGCAAGCAGCGTGGGGTACACCATCGTCGTGCCAAAGCCGATGAGCACGCTTGCCGCAAGCCAGGGCCAAAAGCCCTGCGTCGAGGCGAACAGCAGGAGCGCCGCCGCCTGCAGGATCATTCCGCCGACGAGGAAGGGCTTGCGTCCGTGCGTGTCGGTCCAGGCGCCCACGCGGATCTGGCTTCCGCCCCAAACAAACGTGTACGCCCCGGCGAGGATGCCGATGGCGTCGGGTCCAAGGCCCCCAGCGGCGAAAAAAAGAGGCAACACGCCCCAACTCACGCCGTCGTTGAGGTTGTTGACGAGGCCCGCCTGCGCGCAGGCGGCAAGATTGCGGTCGCGCCAAGAGGCGCGCGCGAACACCCATCGGAAGCTCGGCGCGGGGGCCCGCCGCGTGCCGGGCGGCGCATGGCCCGATCCTGGCAAGGCCAGCCGGCTCTCGAGCCGCGCGTGGTCGTGGGTCTCGCGAACGAACAGGAGGGACAGCGCCAGTCCGATGGCGGCAAACGCGAGGCCGGGATAGAATGGCACGGGCCGCAGCGCGTACGCGGACGCGAGGAAACCCGTCGCGATCGACGCAAGGGACACGGCGAGGTACCCAACCTCTTCGTTGAGGCCCATGGCAAGCCCGCGACGCGCCGGACCGGCAAGGTCGATCTTCATGATGACCGTCGCCGACCAGCAGAGCCCCTGGTTGATTCCGAGGAGCGCATTGGCGAACACGATCCAATCCCAGGAGGGCGCCGCGATCAGCAAGAGGGGAACCGGCAGGCCGATCAGCCAGCCCACGACGAGAATCGGCTTCCGGCCGCAGCGATCGGAGAGCCGGCCGGCGACGAGGTTCGCTCCTGCCTTCGTAAGGCCGAAGGCGACGAGAAAAGAAAGGATGGCCGCTTCCTCGGGGATGCCGAACGTCTCGGTGGCAAGAAGGGGGAGGATGGCGCGCTCCTGCCCGACCATGGCCCCGACGAATCCGTTGACGGCCATCAGCAGCGCAAACTGGCGCCAGTTCGCGCGGAGACCGAGGCGGAGGCCCGGGGGCGCCGAGGCTTCGGGGTCCGTCGACACGGCCTGGCGCATTCGCATCCTCCGCGGCGTCGCTCGACGTTCGCTCGTGCTTCCGCGGGCTTGGGTCTCCAACGCTCAGGGCAGATGACCCGCGCGCAGGTTCTCGCGCAACTGGCCCCGGAGGCCGGGCGTGTCGCGGTGGCGATGGACCGCCACCGCGTGTTGCACGGCCGCCTCCAAGACCTCCTCCTCCCGGTCGGCCGAGATCGCGACGGAGCACTCGACGTCGCTTTGGAACTCCCGGCAGTCGATGTACGTCCTCATTCGATCGGCCACCCGGATGCCGCAGACGGCCCGCTCAGGCCTTCGGCGGCAGCACGTAGCCCGCGATCTCGCCGTTGCGACCGCTTACCGGGAAGCCCGCGAGCGCCTTCTCGAGGGCGGACGTGGGCGTCCCGTGGACCTCGAATCCCGCCAGCTCGGCGATTGCGAGGGCTTGGGGGAGGAACTTCTGGGGGGCGATGCCTTGGAGGTGCTGCAGCGCCGCCTCGGGACCTGTGAACCATAGGTCGACGCGGACCGTCGTCTTGTCCTGGCCCACGAGCCACGCGTAGACGGCAAGTCCCGGCTCGGCCGCGCGAACCGCGCGGGAGGCTTCTTGCGCGATCCTGCGGAAATCGTCGAGCTTTCCGGGCTTCACCTTGAAGGTCACGGTCCATCCGATCGGTCCTTGCGAAGATGCTTGCGTCATGGGTTTCGCCTTCCGGCGAGCCTCAAGCCGGGCGACCGGATATGTAGATGGCGGAAGCGCGGCTTCGGTTTTTGGACACCGGGCCTTCCCGCTACGGCGCGCTCGCCTCGACGCGCGCGTCGACTTCCCCATCGATCCACCCGCTGTAGTCGTGGAGACCACGGAAGAACCACGCCTCGGTGCGCTCGACGCCGGGCAGCGCCGCTCCCATGCGGCGCAGCTCCTCCACCTCGGCCGTGCTCTTGGCAAACACGGTGAGGTCGAAGTTCCCAAGCTCGGCGGAGGAGGGGATGTAGGCGTACACGTGGTTCCCGTTGTACGCCTTCACGATCCCGCGCAGGGCGTCGTGGGGGCTGCCGGGCTCCAGGAAGAACTGCAGCTCGAAGACGAAGAGGCCCTCCGCCTTGCTCGGGTTGAACAGGGGCACGGGAAAGAAGCTGCCCTCCTGCGCCATGCGATCGTAGTGCCGCCGCACGGTTCGCCCGGTGACGCCGATCTCGGCGGCCACCTCGTCGAGCGAGCGCTTCGCGTTCCACCGCAGCGCGCGCAGGATGCACCAGTCGAGGTGAGTGAGCTCGCGATCGACGGGGGGCATCTCGCGGTCGTAGAACTTGAGCGGCTGCTCATCGCCGATGTTCTTGGCAAGTCGGGCGAGCTTTTCCTCGCGATCCTTCTCGTCCCGGAAGGTGAAGTCCACGCACAGGCCCTTGCCAAGGAAGTCGTGAACCTCCAGCAGTCCCTCCGTCGCGGCGATCTCGGCGATGGCGGGATCCTTCCGGTGGTCGTCCGGAATCTCGAACCAGTGCGCCTCTCCCGCGCGTCGGAGATGGCGCAGGTTCGGTACGACCTTGTACCCCGCGATGACGCCAAGCGATTCCATGCGCGCGAGGCGGGCCTTCACCGTCTCGGGCGTCACGCCCACGATCTCCGCGATGCGGCCGGGCTTGAGCGCGTCGGGATCTTTCGGTCGCCGCTCGTACGGCCGAATGCCCATCGCACGCACGATCTGGATGTCGAGGGCGTCCATGCGCGCCAAGGTCAGCCATCGCCGATAATCGTTCCGTGGCGGTGGCCCGCCGCGACGGCCCGTGTGCGAACATATTAAGGGGATCGTCGCGGTAGGCGCGGGCATGGCGAGCCCGTGGCTCACCGACGAAGCGCGCTCGGCCCGCCACGCTGCCGTCGCCCGCGAAGCCGCCGCGAAGTTCGCCGCCGGCGCGCCCCTTCTCGAATGCCTGCATCATGTCCAAGACTCGCTCGGATTCCTTCCACGCCTGGCGCTCGAGGAATTCGCCTTCGAATCGCGGCTTGCGCGCGAACAGGTCTGGAGCGCCGCCTCCTTCTACTCGAACTTCCGCGCGGAGCCGCCGCCGGTGGTCGAGGCGCGCGTCTGCACGAGCGTCGCCTGCCACCTGCGAGGCGGAACCGAGCTGCAGGCGCGCCTGTCGGTCCTCGCGGCAAAGCAGCCGCAGGACCTCGGCGTCAAGGCCGCAGCCTGTCTGGGCGCGTGCGATCAAGCGCCGGCCCTGTTGGCAAACGGAGGGCTCGTCTCGCGGGCCGACCGCCTCTCCGGCGCAGAGCTTGTTGCCGTCCGTGAGGTTCCGGTTCCCGCCTACGAGCGGTTGGGCGCCTACCGCGCGGGCGGAGGCATGCGGCTGTTCGAATCCCTCGCCCGCGAGCGCGCCTTTGAGCCTACGATCGCCGCGTTGATCGGGACGGGTCTTCGCGGCATGGGCGGAGCGGGCTTCTCGGCCGGAAAGAAGTGGGAGTTTGTCGCCAAGGCGCAAGGCTCGCCGAAGTATGTCGTCGTCAACGCAGACGAGGGCGAGCCGGGCACGTTCAAGGACCGCTGGATCCTGGAACGCACGCCGCACCGCATGCTCGAAGGGATGCTCGCTGCCATGCTCTGCGTCGGGGCCGACCAGGCGTGGATCTACGTGCGCGAGGAATACGCCGCCGCTCGGCGCGCGCTTGCCGCCTGCCTGGACGAGCTGCGCGAAGCTCGTCTGCTCGACGCGCCCCTCCAGAACGGCCGCACGCTCTCGGCGCGCCTGGTCGTGGGCGCCGGAGCGTACATCTGCGGCGAGGAGACGGCGCTTCTCGAGTCGATCGAGGGCAAGCGGGGCGAGCCGCGGTTGAAGCCCCCCTTCCCCGCGCAGTTCGGGCTCTTTGGCAAGCCCACGCTCATCAACAACGTGGAGACGCTCTGGTGGGTGCCCGAGGCGCTTGGCGATCCCGAGACGTGGAAGCGCTCCGGCACGACCGCGCCGGGACGCAAGCTGTACAGCGTCTCGGGCGACGTCGCGCGCCCCGGCGTCTACGAGCTTCCGCTCGGGACGAGCCTTCGCGAAATCGTTGCTGCCGCAGGGGGCATGGAGGGCGACCGCGCGCTCAAGGCTTTCTTCCCGGGAGGCATCTCCGCGGGCCTCCTGCCCGCCTCGCAGCAGGACGTTCCCATGGATTTCGACGCGCTTGCCAAGGCCGGCAGCATGCTGGGATCAGGCGGCGTGGTCGTGCTCGACGAGCGCCGTTGCGTCGTGGACGTGGCCGAGAATTGCCTCTCGTTCTTCGCGCACGAGTCCTGCGGCAAGTGCACGCCCTGCCGCGTGGGCACCGAGAAGATGCTGCACGCCGTCCGCGAGATCCGTGCCGGCAAAGCCTCGCCCCCGACGTACTCCCTGATGGAGGCGCTCTCCCGGACCATGGCGGGGGCCTCGATCTGCGGCCTGGGCCAGACCGCCTTCCTCCCGTTCACGTCGGGCCTGCGGTACTTCCGCCAGGAATACGACGAGCACCTCGGGGGCCGTTGCCCCACGGGAGCGTGCCGGCCGTGATCCGCCTCACGGTGGACGGCCGTCGGGTCGAGGTGCCGCCGGGGTCCACGATCCTCGATGCCTGCCGCAAGCTTGGCGTCGGCATCCCTACGCTCTGCTACCACCCCCGCCTGCCGTTGGCGGGCGCCTGCCGCGTGTGCATGGTGGCCGTCGAAGGGTCGCGCGTGCTCGTTCCCTCGTGCGCGCGCGCGGCCGAGGACGGCATGGTCGTCACGACCCAGGACGGCGCCAAGGACGCGCGCCAAACGGTCCTCGAGCTTCTTTTGGCCGACCATCCGTCGCCGTGCAAGAAGACGCTTGTCCCGGAGGGCTGCGAGCTCGAGAATCTCGCGCGCGCGGAAGGCGCCGTCGCCTCCCGCTTCGCGCGCACGGCGCAGCCGCGCGAGGTCGACCTCTCGAATGCAGCCATCGCCTTCGATCCCTCCGCGTGCATCCTCTGCTTCCGCTGCGTGCGAGCGTGCGACGACGTGCAGGTGAACGAGGTGATCGGCGTGCAGGGCCGCGGCTTCTCAGGCACGATCGCCTTCGACCTTGGCGACCCGATGGGCAAATCGTCCTGCGTGACCTGCGGGGAGTGCGTGCAGGCGTGCCCGACCGGCGCGCTCGTGGAGAAGACCGTGCACGCGCTCTCCGCGCCCGTCTCGCCCGCGCGCGTCGACACCGTTTGCCCCTACTGCGGCGTCGGATGCAAGATCACCTACGAGGTCGTGGGCAACGCGATCCTTCGCGGCATCGGACACGAGGAGGGGCCGGCCAACCGGGGGCGGCTGTGCGTGAAGGGCCGCTTCGGCTTCGACTACACGGCCCACCGGGAGCGCCTGACGACGCCCCTGGTCCGTCGCGAGGGCGTCGCGAAGGGGCCGCTCGGGAACCGCCGCGTGGAGGACGTGTTTCGACCGGCGAGCTGGGACGAGGCGCTCGACCTCGTCGCGCGGCGGCTGGCGACGATCAAGGATCGGCACGGGCCGACGGCGCTTGCCGGCTTCGCGTCGGCCAAGTGCACCAACGAGGACAACTACGTCTTTCAGAAATGGGTGCGGGCTTGCCTCGGCACGCCCCACATCGACCACTGCACGCGCCTGTGCCACGCGAGCAGCGTGTACGCGCTGCAGACCGCCCTTGGCACGGGCAGCATGACAAACGCGATCGACGACATCGCCGACGCCGAGGTCATGCTCGTCACCGGAAGCAACACGACCGAGAACCACCCCGTGCC
>DATLFM010000063.1 GCA_035541015.1 Candidatus Thermoplasmatota archaeon | reverse complement strand
GCCGCATCTTTCCTTCCTGGCCGCGCAGACCACGCTTCCGGTCGTGCGGCCGTTGCTTGGGTTCGACAAGTCGGAGATCGTGGACTTGGCCCGCCGCATCGGCACGTTCGAGACGAGCGCGGGGCCCGAGGTGTGCGACGTGCTGGGCCCCAAGCACCCGCTCGTCGAGGGACGGCCCGAGCTTCTTGCGCAGGAGCTCTCGGCCGTGGGCATGGATTCGCTTGTCGAGCGGGCGCTTGCCCGCGTCCGGGAGGCCTCCCTGCCGCCCGAGACGGCGAGGCCTTCAAATACACCGTCCGCGTAAGCGGTCCCTCGTGCAGGACGAGCGGTTCCTCCTCCAACCGTGCCGGACGAGCGCGGCGTACGAGGCGTTCCCGAAACGGCGGACGCGCGTCGACCTCGCGCTTGCAGAGCGCAAGCTTCGCGCGGCGGGGATCGAGGTCCTCCACAACGCAAGCGTCCTCCTCCTCGTGCGCGGGGCGTGCGAGGCAAGCGTGTTCGAGAACGGGAAGGTCCTTCTCAAGACGACCGACCGCGCGATCGCGCAGTCGGAGGCGTCGCGGATCCTTGGCGTGCTCGAGGCGATGGCCTAGCGGCCCTCATTCGAGGAACACGTCGGAGAGGCCGGCGTGCCGCTGGAGGAGGGTCTTTGCAAGCTGGATGTTGCGCCCGCCGCGGCCGATCGCCTTGCCCTTGTCGCGGGGGTCGACGGCCACGCGCACGATCTCGCTTCCGTCCTTGCGCTTCTCGAAGCCCACCTTCGTGAGCTCGAACCGGTGGAAGATGTTGCGCACGAACGCCTCGCGGTCGGCCGCGAAGCCGTAGACCTCCAGGTCCTTCCTGAGGAGCTCGCGCAGCTTGAGCACGTTGGCCGCGCCTTTGCCAAGGGCCTTCCCGAGATCCCCTTCCTCGACGACAAAGACGAGGCGGTCGCCGTCCTCGAAGCAGTCGCGCACGCGGGCGCGCGTGAAGTTCTCGAACGCGGCGATGTTCCGCAGCGAATCGCCGTCGAGCTTGATTTCGACGATGGGATTCACTTCACTTGGGAACGCGCGCGAGGGCCAGCACGTCGCTCTCGCCGGCCTCGACGACCGAGAGGCTCGCGACGGAATACGGCTTGCCGCAGGCGGGGCCAAGCTCGGAGTTGGGGCCTCCGAACTCGTACACGGCGACGTTCTTGGTGCGCGCGGCGGTCTTGATGCGCTCGGCGGCGTCCTTGGGGATGTTGGCGGCCAGCACGACGAGCTTGGCCTTCCCGCTGGCGACGGCTTGCTCGGTCTCCTTGATGCCCATGCGCACGTCGCCCGTCTGGGCGGCGGTGCGGAGGGCGCGGTTCACGTCCATCTATCGGACCTCCTTGGGTTTCTCGGTGGTTTCCTTGGGCGTCTCCGTCGTCGGCTCGGCCGGGGGCGCCTCCGGCGACGGGGCCGGCGGCGCGGCGCCGGGGCCCGCCCCGGGCAGGGGCGGCGGCTCGAGCTTGGGCATCACGTCCTCGGGCCGCACGACGCGCGCGCCCTCGAACGCCTTGGGCTTCATGACAAGCTGCACGGCGCCGGTTCCAAGCGCAACGGGCTGGCCCACGATGATGTTCTCGGCCACGCCCTCCAGCGGATCGACCTCGCCGACGAGGCCGGCCTCCAGGAGGTGCGCGACGGTGATCTCGAAGGCCGCGCGCGCGAGCACGGACGATTTCTCGCCGCTGATGCCGTGGCGTCCGATGGCGCGGATGTTGCCGTCGACGGTCATGAGGTCGGCGACGAGCATGAGGTGGCGCATGTCCACCGTGAGGCCCTGCTCGGAGAGCGTCTTGTGGGCCTCGCGCATGATGGCCACGCGGGCGGCCTCGATGCCCAGCACCTCGTAGATCTCGCGGAAGTTGTTCGTGGTCGTGCGGGAGGTGTCCACGCCGGCGATCTGCATGACCTTCGCGAGGTTGCTCCCCTCGGTGTAGATCACGTAGCCCTCGTAGTCCTCCTTCTGCTCCTTGCGGACGACGACGCGCTTGATGTCCGCGATGCCCTTGATCTGCGTCTTCTTCGCGTCGGCCGCGATCGACTGCAGGAGCTTGTACGACGACTCGGCAGGCTTGAGCACGATGGCGCCGCCGTCGCCGCGCTCGACGGTCGTGTGCTTCACCTTCGTGAGGCGATCGGCGACGTCTTCCACGGTGACGTTCTTGCGGGCGAGCTTGCGCTCGTCGCAGCGGATGACGACCTGCAGCGTGCCAAGGTCGATGTCGAGATCGGCAAGATCGATGAGGTGCGTGGACTCCATCTCGCTTGCGACCGCCTGCGCCTTCGCGGGCTCGCCGCGGGTCTCCTCGTCGAGGTAGACCTCCATCATGGGCGTCGAGGGGATGCGCCGCGCGTCCACCACCTCGATGAGGCGGGGCAAGCCGAGGGTCACGTTGATCTCGGCCACGCCGGCGTAGTGGAACGTGCGCATCGTCATCTGCGTTCCGGGCTCGCCGATCGACTGGGCGGCGAGGATGCCCGCCGCCTCCGTGGGGTCGATGACGTTGGCGGAGTACTGTTTGTGCACGAGCTCCACGATCTGCTTGATCTTGGGGTCGCCGATCTTGTGGCCGTCGAGCTTGCCGGCGATCTCGAGGAGGATCGACTCGGGCAGGTAGCCGCCGATCCGCTCGAGCGCGGCGCGCACCTTCTTCTCGGTGGCGCTCATGGCGCGGGGCTTCTCCTCCGCGCTTGCCACGAACTCGAGCTCCTCGGAGGCGCGGCGCTCGGCCACGATGGGTTGGTACTCGCCGACCTCCTGCTTCAGGACCTCCGCGAGGGGCTCGCCGATGGCCTCGATCTGGGCGAGGTCCTCGACGCTCATGCGCTGGATGTCGTGGATGGACTTCAAGCCGGCCTCGACGATCGCCGCGGCCTTGGCCTTGCTCACGCCGGGGAGCTCCATGAACTCCTCGATCGTCTCCTCGGGATCGTAGACGGCTTCCTTGAGGTCCTCGGCGACCTCCTCGTCCACGCCGTCGATCGAGAGGAGCTCCGGGATGGAGACCTTGCGCAGGTCCTTGCGCGTCCGCACGCCGGCTCGGTGGAGGTTGGCGGCCACGCTCTCGTCGACCACGTCGAGGTCGAGGATCTCCTTGAGCTCGGTCGCGTCGACCTCGGGCGCGGCGGCGGCCGCGGCCTTGCCCTTCTTGCCCTTGGGCGGCGAGGGCGCCTCCGGCTCGGCCTCGGCGGCCGCGGGCTTCTTCCCGTCCTTCTTCCCCGCCTCCTTCTTGGGCTTGGCGGGCTCCTTCTTCGCTTCCTTCTTCGGCGCCTTCTTCTCCGCCATGCTCACTCGCCTCCGTAGTCCGTGTCGGCGCCTTCCTCTTCGGTGATCTCGTCGAGCATGGAGCGCGTGAGCTCGACGTCCTCGCGATCGTAGGTGGACTTGCCGCGCGTGGTGCGCTCGGGTCCAAGGTCAAGGCCAAGGACCTCCTGGATCGCCTCGTTCACGTTGACGGCCTTGCCGCGCAGCGAGCGCGTGGGGTCGACCCCGTCCTCGCCGTAGCGGAACTGGATGATCGTGCCCGCGGTGTTGCGGACGGTGCCGTCGTACTCGACCTTCAGGTCCTCGAGGGCGTTGATGAGGCGGCGCTGCATGTAGCCGCTTCGGCTCGTGCGGACGGCCGTGTCGACGAGGCCTTCGCGGCCGCCCATCGAGTGGAAGAAGTACTCGAGGGGCGTGAGGCCCGTCTTGTAGGACGACTGCACGAAGCCCTTGGCGTCGGCGCCAAGGTCGCCCCGCCGGAAGTGGGGGAGCGTGCGGTTCTGGTAGCCGCGCGAGATGCGCTCGCCGCGGACGGCCTGCTGCCCGACGCAGCCGGCCATCTGGGAGAGGTTGAGCATGCTGCCGCGGGCGCCCGACTTCGCCATGATGACGGCGCTGTTGTCAAGGCCCAGGTGCTTGCCCGCGATCTTGCCGGCCTGGTCGCGCGCCTTGCCGAGGACCTGCATGATCTGGAGCTCGAGGGTCTCCTCCAGGGAGCGGCCCGGCAGCTGCTCGAGCGCGCCCTCGTTGTAGGCTCGCACGAGGTCGTCGACCTTGCGGCGGGCCTCCGCGAGCATCGAGGCGATCTGGTCCTGGGCCTCCTGCGGGATGTCCTCGTCGTCGATCGAGGTGGAGAATCCCTTCACCATGATGCCGGCGATGCAAAGGCGCGTGGCGCGGTCGATGAACTCGCGCGCCGACGCGTGGCCGTAGTTGCGGATGACCTTGTTCAGGATCTCGCCCTTGAAGGCGCCGATGGCCTTCTCGTCGATGGGGCCGTGGATGACCAAGCCCTTCTCGACGACCGTCATGCCCGCGTACTCGCACCGGTCCTGCGGCACGCCGCACTCGGCGCACGTGTCGCCTTCGCGAAGCTCGGGGTAGAACTTCATCGAGAGGTCCTCGGGCAGCACGTGGCTGAAGATCTGCTTGCCCGTCCAGTAGGAGATCCCGCCGACGGTCTTCGCCGGCGCGAACCGCAGCTTCTTCACGCCGATGCGCGAGAGGACGTAGAGCGCCTGGCTCTTGTCGAAGAGGACCTCGCGGAAGGTCATGAGGAACGCGCCCGTGATCTCGTCGTGGATGGCGCCGATGATGGGGCCGCCAAAGCGCGGCGAGAGGATGTGCTCCTGGACGCGCATCAGGATGCGCGCCTCGGCGCGGGCCTCCTCGCCCTGGATCACGTGCATGTTCATCTCGTCGCCGTCGAAGTCCGCGTTGTAGGGCGGGCAGACGGAGAGGTTGACGCGGAACGTGCGGTGGGGCATGACGCGCACCTCGTGCGCCATCATGCTCATGCGGTGCAGCGAGGGCTGCCGGTTGAACAGCACGATGTCGCCGTCCATGAGGTGCCGCTCGACCACGAAGTCGGGCTCGAGGCGCTTGGCGACCTCTTCCGCGTTCTGCGCCGTGACCTTGATGCGGCGGCCGTCGCTTCGGACCACGTAGTTCACGCCGGGGTGCTGCTCGGGGCCGCGCAGGACAAACGCGCGGGCCTCCTCGATGTTGTAGGGCGTGACTCGAAGCGGCACGGTGAGCTCCTTGGCCGCCTCGACCGGGACGCCCACCTCGTTGATCGAGATGTTGGGGTCGGGCGAGACGACCGTGCGCGCGCTGAAGTTCACGCGCTTTCCGGAGAGGTTGGACCGGAAGCGGCCTTCCTTGCCCTTCAAGCGCTGCGAGAGCGTCTTCAGCGGCCGGCCCGAGCGGTGGCGAGCGGGCGGGATGCCGCTTGTCTGGTTGTCCATGTACGTGGTGATGTGGTACTGGAGAAGTTCCCAGAGGTCCTCGACGATGAGTTGCGGCGCGCCCGCGTCGCGGTTCTCCTGGAGGCGCTGGTTGATGCGCAGCACGTCGACCATCTTGTGCGTGAGGTCGTCTTCGGACCGCTCGCCCGACTCGAGCGTGATCGAGGGGCGCATGGTGACGGGCGGCACGGGGAGCACCGTGAGCACCATCCACTCGGGCCGTGCGGCCTTCGTGTTGATGCCCAGAAGCTCGCAGTCCTCGTCCGGGATCTTCTCGAGCCATTCGCGCACGTCGACGGGCGTGAGCTTGTGGCCCTCCTCCCGGAAGGTCGTGGGCTTTTCGAAGTCGATCTTCTTCTGCGGCTCGCCGCAGTTCGGACACGCAGGAACGGCGGGCTTGCTCGCCTGCTTCACGAGCGTCTTGATGAGGTCGGTCGTGTCCTCGCCGGCCTCCTGGGCCCGCTTCATCTCCGCGTGCGCCTTGTCGAGCGTCTCGCGGGGAAGGAGCATGCGGCCGCACGCGCGGCAGGTGGCGCGCAGGATGTTCTTGATGATCTTCGTGTAGCCGACGTGGATCACCGGCATGGCAAGGTCGATGTGGCCGAAGTGGCCGGGGCAGTCCCCGACCGTGCGGCCGCACGTCTTGCACCGGAGGCCCGGCTCGATGACGCCAAGGCGCGGGTCCATGAGCCCCATGTCGATGGGGAACCCGTCGTCGTCGTACGTGTCGGCCGTGATGATCTTCGTGGCCGAGAGCGTGCGGATCTCCTGGGGGGAGAGCATGGCAAAGGCGATCGCGCCGATCTTCTTCGGGGTCGTCGTAATGAGTTCAGGCACGTTGCATCCCTCCTAGATGAGATCCTCCAGCTGGATCCGCGGCGCGACGATCAACGACTTGAGCTCGTCCAAGAGGAGCTTGAAGGCGTAGCTCATCTCGACCGGGTAGATGTCCGCGTCCTCGCCGCAGGTGGGGCAGCGCATGAAGCCGCGCCGGTCCTGCATGGCGATGTGGCCGCAGCGGGCGCAGGCGAGCTCCGTGACGCGGTCGCTCTCGTCGAGGAGGCGGTCCTTGATGACCATGGCCGCGCCGTGCCCGATGAGGCAGTCGCGCTCCATCTCGCCGAACCGGAGCCCTCCGTCGCGGGCGCGCCCCTCGGTGGGCTGGCGCGTGAGGATCTGGACGGGGCCGCGCGACCGCGCGTGCATCTTGCCCGAGACCATGTGGTGGAGCTTCTGGTAGTAGATGACGCCCGTGAAGATCTCCGCCTCGATGCGCTCTCCCGTCTGCGCGTCGTACATGACCTCCTTGCCGGTGTGCAGGAAACCGTGCTCGGAGAGGCCGGCGCGGAGCTTTTCCTCCGGCTCGCCGGAGAAGGGCGTGCCGTCGATGACGCGGCCCTCCATGCCGCCGACCTTGCCGCCGATCATCTCGAGCACGTGGGCGACGGTCATGCGGCTCGGGATCGCGTGCGGGTTGATGACGAGGTCCGGCACCACGCCGTCGGCCGTGAAGGGCATGGCCTCCTGAGAGACGATGAGGCCCACGACGCCCTTCTGCCCGTGGCGCGAGGCGAACTTGTCGCCAAGCTCGGGGATGCGCTCGTCGCGCACCTTGACCTTGACGAGGCGGGAGCCGTTTGAGGACTCCGTGAACATGACGCTGTCCACGACGCCCGTCACCGTGCGCCACGGCGAGACGGGCGTCGTGGCGCACGGTGACGGAGGTCTCGCGCCGCTTCTGCGGCGTGAGGAAGTCGGAGGGCTCCTCGAGGAAACGCGGCGGGCTCGTCTTGCCGATGAGCACGTCGCCGGAGCCCACGGGGCACTCGGGCGAGATGAGGCCGTCCTCGCCGAGGTTGCTGTAGGCCTCGGCGGTGCGGGCGCCCTTCACGTCGGGCGAGGGGATCTCGAAGTGGTCCTCCTGGCCTCCGGGGTACCGGCGCTCCTCCGCGACGTACGTGCGGAAGAACGACGAGCGGCCAAGGCCGCGGTCGATGGAGGAGCGGTTCATGATGAGCGCATCCTCCATGTTGTAGCCGTGGTACGAGATGACGGCGATCACGAAGTTCTGGCCGCTGGGGCGGCGGTTGAAGTGCACGTACTTCATGCCCTGCGTCGTCGCGACGGAGACCTGCGGGTAGTGCATAAGGTGGCCGCGCGTCTCCTGGCGGATGCGGTAGTTGCTCTGGCCAAAGCCCAGCGACTGCTTGCCCATGCCCGCGCCCATCGTGATGCGCGGGGACGAGTTGTGCTCGGGGTAGGGCACGATCGAGGAGGCGATGCCCAGGATGACCATGGGGTCGATCTCGATGTGCGAGTAGAGCTTGCCCTTCTCGGGGTGGCGCAGGTCCTCGGGGACAAGCGCGATGAAGAGGTTCTCCTCCTCCTCGGCGTCGATGTACTCGACCACGCCCTCGCGCACGAGGTCGCTCCAGGTGGTCTTGCCCTCGCGAAGGAGCCGGATGTGGTCCTCGGTGATGGCCGGGCGGCCGTCGCGGACGACCACGAGCGGGCGGCGGGCGCGGCCCGCGTCGCAGTTGATGAACACGTCGCCCGTGTTCTCGTCGAGGCGGATGTTGACCTCCGTCGACAGCAGGCCCTGGCGGCGCCGCGTGCGGAGCTTCTCGACGAGGTCCTTCGGGTTGCGGTGCAGGCCGGCAAGGTCGCCGTTCACGTACACCTTCGCGCCTTCCGTGATCTCCTCAGGCACGCGGGGCCACCCCCTGGCCGGGCGCGGGAGCGCGCCCGTGGATCTCGGCCACGCCAAGGTCGCGGACGACCTGCTTGACCTCGTGGTCCTCGTACCCTTCGGAGATCTCCGTCATGAGCGCCATGTTCTTCACGAGTCCGCAGTTCGGGCCTTCCGGCGTTTCGTTCGGGCACAGCCGGCCCCATTGGGT
>DATLFM010000062.1 GCA_035541015.1 Candidatus Thermoplasmatota archaeon | reverse complement strand
CGGCGAGACGGTCGCCACCATGACCCGCGCGGGCCTCGGGCTTTCGCAAAACGACGCGGCCGGCTCGTGGAGCGCGGCGCTTGCCGCCGCGCCCGGCGATTCCGGATCGGCCGTCGTCACGTGCGCGCCCGACGCAAGCGGCGGCCTGCGGGGCGTGGCTCCCGTGGGAATCCTCACGCACCTGGGCGGCGGCAGCGCCGTGGTCGGCACCACGGTGGCCAAGGCTCGGACGATGGCGCTGCAGGCCGGAATCCAGCTCCACCTGCTGTACGAGACGTCCTAGAGAAGGCCGCGGCTTCAGAGAAGGCCGACGTCTGTCGTTTCCGCAGATTGCACGTTGGGGAGCTTCGCCAGGATGTCCTGGACGGCGTCGGCGCCGCCGGGGCTTCCGTCGGGAAGCGTGATCGTGACGGCAAGCGAGACAAGGCCAAAGGCGATGGGCTTCTCGGCGATGCTCTGAAGCTTCACGTGCCCGGGGATCGCGGCGCGGATCTCGGTCTTGAGCTTCTCGCGGTCGACCTGCGGGCTGTCGGGAAGGACGCGGATGAGCGCGACGACGGTGCCCATGGAACCACCTACGGACCGGCGAACCCGCACTCGCCGCAGGCCCACGTCACGCCCTGGTCGCGGCACTGCACGCAGCGGCCGATCTTGCCGTTTCCGCACGAGGGGCAGAGGAAGCTCGTCGTGCCGCGCTCGATGAGGCGCTTTCCGCACGACGTGCAGGAGTCGGTCACGCGAGCCGTCGCGGTCGATTGCATGGGGGGCGGCTATAGGATGACGATAGATAAAGCTGGCGGACGCGGTTACTGCGCAATTGCGCAGTAATGTTTTCGATGGGCACGCCTCGGGCGGGCCTCCACGGTCGGCCCCCGGAACCCCGCCCCGGCCGCCATAACCTTCAAATACCCCAGCCCGTATGTCGGCGGACGCCGGCAAGGCGAGAGCCAGTCACGGAATCGTCGTCGCGCGAGAGGTCCAAGGCGGTGCAGGTGGGGTCGATGGACGGGAGCCTTGTGTTCGCAGGGTCCTCCATCAAGCGACTTCCCTTCTTGTCTCGTAGGAGCTTCGCGCAAGCGGCGCAGGCCGCGACCGGTCGGTCAAGCCGGGTGCAAAGCGATCTGGGCTCATAGCTCAGCCAGGTAGAGCATCCGGCTTTTAACCGGTTGGTCGTGGGTTCGAATCCCACTGAGCCCGCTGGTGCGATGGGCGCGTCCCCGCAAGACGCGATCATCGCGGGCCGAAACGGCCCACGACGCGCGCACGGCGCGACGTCGCACACGCTCCTGGAGGAAAGCGAGGGGGAAGGTTTCGGCCTTCCCCCTCGCGCTCCCCCTACCATGCGAGGAGAACGGAATCCCATGGAGATCGGCCCAACCATGCAGTCCGGGAGTCTCGCAACCGCACGCTCGTCCAGCTTGAACTCGTTCCACTCGGGGTGTTGATTTGGTCAAGAAGTTCGACGTCATGAAGCACGAGCTCGTCCCTCGCCACGCGATCCTCGCGGAGGCGGAGGCGAAGAAGATCCTCGAGACCTACCACATCTACCCCGAGCAGCTTCCGAAGATCCTCACGAGCGATCCCGTCGTGAAGGCCGTGAAGGCGCGCCCGGGCCAGGTGCTGAAGATCCGCCGCAACTCGCCCACGGCCGGCGAGGCGATCGTCTACCGTCTCGTGGTGGAGGGCTGAGAATCATGGCGGCCATGCGTCAGCTCGTCGATTCGTTCTACAAGGAGCGCTCGATCGCCAACCACCACCTCATGAGCTACAACGACTTCCTCGACCACTGGCTCCAGCGCATCATCGACAACATCAAGGTCGGCGACGAGGAGACCGAGCGGGGCATCATCAAGACGGACATCGAGGGCTACGAGGTCAAGCTCGGCAAGATCCGCGTGGGCAACCCCATCGTGAAGGAGGCGGACGGCTCGACGCGTCTTCTCACGCCCATGGAGGCGCGCCTCCGCAACCTCACGTACGAGGCGCCCATGTTCCTCGAGTTCATCCCCATCATCGAGGGCGTCGAGCACGAGCCCGAGGAGGTCCGCATCGGCGACATGCCGATCATGGTGAAGTCGAGCAAGTGCAACATCACCAAGCCCAACCTCGAGCGCTACGAGGGAACGCAATTGTCGCCCGAGGAGTACCGGCAGCGCCTGCTCGAGCTCCAGGAGGACCCGCTTGACCCCGGCGGCTACTTCATCGTGAACGGCACCGAGCGGGTCCTCATCACCATGGAGGACCTCGCGCCCAACCGCGTGCTCGTCGAGTACAACAAGCGCTACGGCCGCGAGGTCGAGGTGGCGAAGGTCTTCTCGCAGCGCGAGGGCTACCGCGCGCTCATCATCGTGGAGAAGAAGAAGGACGGCACGCTCATGGTGTCCGTCCCGGCCGCCTCGGGCCAGATCCCGCTCGTGGTCGTGCTGCGTGCGTTGGGCATGGAGAGCGACGAGGAGATCGTCTCCTCGATCGTGACCGAGCCCGAGATGATGCCCTTTGTCCTCTCGAACCTCGAGGACGCCGTGAACGAGCACGGCGTCTCGAACTCCGAGGAGGCCATCGCCTTCCTCGGCAAGAAGCTCGCCGGCGGCCAGGCCAAGGAGTACCGCATCAAGCGCGTCGAGAGCCTCATGGACCGCTCGCTCCTGCCGCACCTTGGCAACGACCCCGACGATCGCATGAAGAAGGCGATCTTCCTCGGGCGCATGGCCCGCTCGGTGCTCGAGCTCTCGCTCGGCCTTGTCCGCGAGGACGACAAGGACCACTACGCGAACAAGCGCCTGAAGCTCGCCGGAGACCTCATGGAGGATCTCTTCCGCGTCGCCTTCACGGGCCTTGTCAAGGACCTCAAGTACCAGCTCGAGCGCGCGCACAACCGCAACCGCGAGCTCAAGGTCTCCACGGCCGTCCGCTCGGACGTCCTCTCGCAGCGCCTCCTGCACGCCCTTGCCACGGGCAACTGGGTGGGCGGGCGCGCGGGCGTCTCGCAGCTTCTGGACCGAACGTGCAACCTCGCCACGATCTCGCACCTTCGCCGCGTCATCTCGCCGCTCACGCGCTCGCAGCCCCACTTCGAGGCGCGCGACCTGCATCCGACCCAATGGGGC
>DATLFM010000061.1 GCA_035541015.1 Candidatus Thermoplasmatota archaeon | reverse complement strand
CCCTACAGGTGTCCCGGCCCAGCAGTTTCTCGGCCTCGGAGAACGGCTTCTTTCCGCGTTTCAAGAATCCCGAAATAGTGACGGAAATAAATAAAACTTTACGAGCGCAAAATATTTCTGAATTTAAAGCATCTCGCTTGTGTGAACCAAGCTGCGGGGCCGAGTGGAAAGGAGGGGGCGTCGGTTCGCCCCACCCCGCGTGATGCTGATTACCTAGGAAGGACCCGGTGAAACCATGACCTACCCCATATCCCCTGCCGACCCGCGGGTCGGGTATCTTGACTTCCTCACGCTAGTTTACGCTTACCTGCCCCACAATAAGACATACACGCCAGATGCCATCCGTTGGGCCCGTGCGATCGTCCGAATAAAGGAGCAATTCGGCCATGCCAACCCTGAACTTTTCCGCGGGATCCGATTCATCGAACACCCGAATAATGGCCCGTATTCTCCCGAAGTTAGCGAGTTCTTGACTTTTCTACAGTACGGCAGCTTGGTTGAAGTGCTAAACCCTGGGTTTACCCGGCTTCGAATCCATCGAGAGGCGCAATCTCAGCTCAAGCAGCAACTCGAGAGAACAGTTCCAGAACAGCAGCGGCTTTTGGCGCGCCAAATTGCCGAAGCGGTTGTCTCTGACACAACTCACGGAATCGTTGCTTAAAGGCGGAAAAATCGTGGAGACGACTGTCGCACAACTGCAAAGCTCGATGGAAGAATGGGTGCGAAAGAAGTTCGCCGCGCTGCCTACTCACCAGTCTCATCGATCAAAGGTCATTCGCGATCCAGTCCACCACTTCATTCCGCTAGAACCGCACGAAGTGGATATCGTGGATTCCCCCCTGCTTCAAAGACTCCGATACATTCACCAAACGGGGTTGGCCTTCCTTGTTTATCCGGGTGCTAATCACTCTCGGCTTGAACATAGCCTCGGCGTCCTGGCCGTCGCCCAACGAATGCTCCATGCCCTTGAAACGGTTCGCCGTGAAAAGGTAACGGAAGAGGTCCGTGTTCATGTCCGTCTAGCCGCGCTACTCCACGATACCGGGCATGTGGCGTTCTCGCACCTCGGTGAAGACCTTTTGGAGGAATTAGCACCGGACCTCTTGGCCGACGCCGAAGACGCGCGGGTTCACGGAAAGAGTGGCCGCCTTTCTGGAATAAGAGTCGGGGAAGCAGTTGCGTATGTCATCGTTACATCGGAGGCATTCAAAGATTGGTTCTTGAATACGGTCGCGCGGGAACATGGGCATACTCGCGGTGGTTTTGCTCTACGCAACGTAGACTTTCACTTGTTAGGTCGCATGATCATTGGCCGCCCCGACCGAAGCGACGAAAGATGGCCAATCGACATCATTAATGGTTCATTCGATTCGGACAAGCTAGATTACATCATAAGAGACTGCCACTATACCGGAGTTCGGGCGGAAATCGATACGAGCCGCCTTGTCCATTCCCTTGATATTGTTGATGGAACAGAGTGGAACGGCTCTCTCGCCGTAAAGGTCGGCTCGGTAAACTATCTCGAACAGATTCTCTTGGCGAAACTTACGCTCTATACCGCGATCTACCACCATCATAAGGTAAGAACATTGGAAGCCATGTTTCGCTCAATATATGAACGTGCACCTGACGACAGTCCGATAATCCCTCACGGAATAAGCGAAGCGCTCGACATAAGCGAGGCCCACCTACTTGCCCAAGCAAGTTCCAATGAGGCTTTGGGCAGGATCTGGAATCGCAATCTACTAAAAAGATGCTTGCAGATCGAAAAGACTACCGTGACGCCCGAAAGCAGGCCAAAAATCCCATTACTGGCGGGTAGCGTTCGCCAACGCCAAAAGCAACTGAGGGCAAAAATTTTTGAACGGCTCCCGTCTCATAACCAGACACATCTTTCCGATTTATGGGTGGATTTTCCTAAGCCGCCTGATGTTGATGAAGAGGCTCACGCGTGCCCGGTCATTCTTTCAGCCGGAACTGTCAGCCCGCTTAGCGATTTGATGCCTGCGGACAACTGGGTGCGGAGTTACGTGGCCAATAAACTCAAAGGGCATGTTTTCTATGATGCTGACATTGCTAACCGACGTGCCGCTGGCGAGGCGGCACAATCCGTTTTCGGAGAGACCTTCGGTGTTGAGTGCGTATCTGCAGCCCGGACCCTTCCGCTGAAGGAATAGCCCCCCAACCGTCAACGACCTTAGAACGACTGCCCACCGGATACAAGATTCCGGAACGCGCATGTTCGCGCAAGTGCACATGGGCTCGGGGGCGAAACGACAATCGCACTCCGCCGCGCGGCGGCGACCCCCGAGCAACGGTCGGCCTCCCTCTCCCCGGCGAGGCCTCCACGAGCGCCAGCAACCTGACAAGCGCGTCCGCGCAAGCGCGCGAAGGCGCCCGAACGCGGCGACGAAAGGGTGGCGACTAAGCAACCGAAGCTGTTCGACTTCGCCTGAGCTCACGATGCGGCGTTGAAGGGTCGCCCAAATCCCCGTCCCCGTACAGAATCTTCGGAAAAGGCATACGTTCCCCCTCGCGCACCCTGGCGTTGCCCCGATTCTCTCCCGAGGGGGCACACGGCAACGGAACCGAGGTCGGACCGCTCCCTGCACACCCGACCAAACCCGGCCTCGGTCTCCCTTTTCCCCTTTTCTTCTCACGCCGGCCGGAGGCGGACCTCGCCTGTTGCGGACTCGATCGTCACCACGCCTGCGGCCGCCAAGGCGTCGACGTGATGCCGCACCGACGACCGCGGCAGGCCAAGCGCGCGCGCAAGGTGCGCCGGGCGCACGCCAGGCTCGCTGCGGATGGCCTCGAGGATGCGCCGCTTCTGGGGCGAGCCCGCAAGCAGCACCGCGACGCCCGAGGGCCGTGGCGCCCCGGTCGCGCGATGGAAGCGCCGCCGGCCGCCGACCTGCACCGCGACGACGAAGCCCACCCGCGCGAGCGCCGCGAGATGGTGCGCCGCCGTCGTGTAGTGCAAGCCGCGCGCGCGTGCGACGCAGGCCGCCGTGGCGCCCGGGTTGGTCTCGAGGAACGCGAGAATGCTCGCGCGCGCGGGCGAATCGTCGCTCCGCGACAGGCGGCGGTACAAGAGCCAGAAGGGAAGGGCAAGCGCAGCCAGCGCAAGCGCGACGGCGGCGGCCGGCGAGGGCGTGGTCGCCGTCGCGGGCTTCGACGCCGTGCCCGCGTGGCCGACCGAGCGTGGCGCGACGGATTGCGCAAGCCCGCCTTGGTTCGCGAACGTAAGTTCGCCCGGGACAAGCTGCGACGCTTGCTCGTCCTTGGCGAGCCACGCGTCCGCGGCGGCGAGCGCCCCGCCCGACGACGACGCCTTTTCCGGCTCTTCGCCGACATCCGCCTCCGCGCTTGCGCCGCCGAGCGAAACCTCCGCCTCGACGGTGGGGACGTGCGCGCGCTGCTCGGGAAGCGCGAAGTCCAGGCGGAGCTCGGAGAAAGCCGCGGGCGCGGAGGCGTCGGCATCCAACGCCACCTCATGCTCGATCGCCGGGGCGTTCCACTGGTGCCGCAGGTCGAGGAAGATCGAGCCGACGAGCGAGTCCGCAACGCGCAGCGTCGACCCGACGGGTCCGCGAAGCAGGCCGAAGACCGCATGCGGACTTAGGGAAGGCATCTCGTGGCCGTTGTTTGGATCCGACTGCCCAGGCGGCCGCGGCCCTTGCTTGGGGATCAGCGGGCGGATCGTCTGCTCCGCGGATTCCGACCGCTCCTGCCAGGCTTGGGCCGCCTCGGCGCCGGGCCGGGCTTCCGCGCGCAGGTGGACCTCGACCGCAGACGGGGCGCTTGGCGAGAGGCGCGCGCCGGCCGACGGCGGGCGCACGGCAAGCGTGCCGTCGCGCGACTCCGCGGCGGCGCGCGTGTCCCAACGCGCCTGCGCGCCTGCCGGAGAGCCGATCGATCCGGACTCGCCGGCGGGACTCTCGAGGAAGAACTCGGGCGCGCCCACGGACACGCGCGTGGGTCGCTCGCCCTTGGCCGCCTCGGAGGCCTCGGCGGCGGCGCACGCGGGCGCAACCGCTGCAAGCAGCGCGACGCACGCCAAGCCAACGGCGGCACGGTACGGCATGGTCGACGGTTTCGGCGAGAAACCCTATTAGCGACTTCTTGCGCAAGCGATGCGCGGGTTGGACGCCGGTCAAGGCGCGTTCTAGGCGGGCCGGCGCCCGTTGCGTCCGGTGGGAAGGCGCGGGAATCCCTCGGCGCCCAGCACAACGACGACGCCGGCGAGGCCGACGGCGACGGCGACGCCCGCCGCGACGCGGTCGAGATCGCCGCCGTCCCACACGCGGATCACCTTGCCGATCACCCACGACGGGTGGACGAGGCCACTGATGGCGGGGCGCGTCGCCGACGAAGTGCTCCCCGCGGGGCTCTGGTCGAAGTAGGGCGAGGCGTCGCCCTTGGTCACCCAGCCGCTCGTTTGACCCAACGGATAGCGCCAGGAACCGTCGGATGCGCGCACGACAAGCGGAAGCTCGAGCGTCAGCCGGTCATAGCCGCTTGCGCCGCGCGCTCCCACGCCCGGCACGACGAGGCGATCGACGTCGGCGAGCCCGGCCTCGGGCACGTCGAAGAGGCCGGTCCGCGGGTCGAACTCGACCCAGGCGATCGCGCGATGCTGGACGGGCAGGCCCCGCCCGGACCGGTCTCCGTTGGCCCAAAAGACGAGGACGTCTCCGAAGTCGCCGGCGACGCGGTTCCCGCTGTCGCGCGCGGCCAGGAAGGGCACGACTTCCCCCGGTCGCCGGACGGGCGCCAACTGCGAGAGGTCTCCGTTGTCCACGACGCCGCGCTGCGGCGAGTCGCCGTGCGTCATGCTCGTGCCGACGGCCACGGTCGACCCGGACCGGATCCACGCCTTCGTCCCGTCGTGGGCGGCGACGGCCACGATGAGGATCAGGAGCACGGCCATGGCTCTCCGGACAAGCTCGGACGTTGCGCGCATCCCGAGCCACGAGGCGCGGGCGGCAAGAGCAACCTACCGCCAAGGACGTTCGTCGGTGGCACGTCGCTCCCCTTCGAGCGCGAAAGCGGAGCGATGCGTCGAGAGCCCCGTCCATTCCTCGCTTTGCTCCCAAAGCCTCCGCTGCGCCTCCTCGTCGCGGGACCGTCGCGAAGACGGGAACGCACGCCGGCGATAGAAGTACTGGCCCGTCACGGCGTCGAGCTTGGGCGCGCTGGCCGCCCAGAGGACCGTCCTTGCGCCCTGCTCGGGCGAGAGGAGGAACGGCCGCGCCAGGCGGAGCAGCGCGCCCACACGACCGCTTGGCCCCCGGGCGAAGTTCGTGGCCACGGTCCCCGGATGCACCGCGTTTGCGGTCACGCCCTCGTCTTCCCACCGGCGCGCGAGCTCGTAGGTGAACAGCACGTTGGCAAGCTTCGACTGCGCGTAGGCCCGCCACGGCCCGTAGTTCCGTGCGAGGTTGAGGTCGTCCCAATGGATGCGGCCGAAGAAGTGGGCATGCGAGGCCACGTTCACGACGCGCGAGGGCGCCGCGGCGACAAGCGCGCCGCGCAGGAGGTTTGTCAGGAGGAAGTAGGCGAGGTGGTTGAGCGCGAAGGTCCGCTCGAACCCGTCCTCCGTCAGCATGCGCCGCCCGTGCATGGCGCCGGCGTTGTTGACAAGGACGTGCACTCGGTCGTTGCGATCCAGGATGTCGGCGGCCAACCGACGGACGTCCTTCTGCCGGGAAAGGTCGGCGACGAGGCATTCGCCCGTTCCCCCCGCTCGCAAAACGTCGGCAAGCGCGCGCTCGCCGCGCTCGCGGTCGCGCGCGACCAGCAGGACTCGCGCGCCTTGGCGGCCAAGCTCGACGGCCGTCGCGCGCCCGATGCCCGAGCTCGCCCCCGTGACGACGACCGTCTTGCCGAGCACGCGGCCGCATTCCCATGCAAATGCTTAAGTCTCCGGGCGCTTGGTGCGACCGTGGGCCCGAAGCCGGAGGGCGGCCAACGGTTGCTCCGCACCCGCGGAGTCCCAACTGAGGAAGCTCCCCTCTCCGGCGGGAAGGGATCCGGCGCAAGCCGGGCGGGCGAGAGCCCGCGCGGAGGAGCAGAAACGACAGAGCGCGGCGGAAGGGCAGCTCACGGCTGCCACGTTCGTCGATCGAACGGGGGATGAAAAGGCCCGCCTTGGACGCCCCGCCGCGAGCTCGTGAAACGTGCCATCCGCCCCGGAGCAAGGCGACCGGTGGGAGGACACCCGCCTCCGTGCCGCAAGGCGCACCACCCGTAGCCGCTTAGGCGAATGCCGCCTGCCCGCGAACGGTGACGTTCGTGGGGAAACAAAAAGGGGGCTACTCCCGGCGGCGGGCCCACCTATCCTTTCGCGCCGTCCGCGGCGAGCTTGCGCGCCAGCCGCGCGTGGAGGTCGCGAAGCGCCGCGCGCCGCTCCTCGAACAAGCTCGCGTCGGCGCCGGCGGCCGCCGCAAGATGGAAGGCAAAGGGCGAGGGCAGGTCGCGGTTGCGAAGGACGACGACCTCCACCTCGCGAGCCGCGACGCGCTCGAGAAAGGCCTGCGCCCGCGGAAGATCCATCGCCTCTTCCAGCACCTCGCGCCACAGCTCCTTCATGGCGGGGAAGTTCGACCCGAGCCCCCGCACGACCTTGTACAGGGAAGCCGCCTGCCGCTGCGCGCGCCCCGGCGGACCGCCCCGCCCGAGGTAGTTCCGGAGGACAAGCAGCATGCGCCCGGCCACGTGCCGGAACCGGCGCTGCACGATCTCGCTTCCCTCCAAGCCGGCCACGAGCTCGCCGCGCAGCGAGTGCGGGTCGAGGATGTCCTCGATCACGTGGTCGCCAAGCGTCCCGCGCTCGGCGCGGCGGAAGACGCGGCGCGGGTAGGCGAGGAGGAATCCGTTGTCGCTCACGGTAAGCGAGCAGGTGTGCCCCGTGTACTTGGCCACCACGCGCCCGGCGGCGCGGGCGAGCGCGTCGTTGGCGCGGCGGCCGATCACGCAGTGGAACACGTAGACGACGCGTCCTAGCCCGCTTCCGGACTCGTCGATGCACTCTTCGACGACGAGCCTTCGGTCGGAGGGCACCTTCGCGACGGCGCGCTGCTCGACGAAGTAGCGCACGACCTCGCGCGCGGCCTCGGGATCGAGCCGATGGTCGGCGGCAAGCCACGCCGCCACCTGCGAGGGGTCGTCCCGGTCCAGCCGCTCGTCCAGCTTCCGCCGGAAGGCGCCGACGGCATCGGCAAGCTCCCGGGACAGCGGCATCTGCTCCGAGTGCCAGGCGGGGATCGTCGGCGAGGCCCCCGGGCGCGGCTCCACGAGCACCTTGCCCGTCGTGGCGGACCGGTAGGCCCAGGTCGAGCCCGAGAGCGCGAACACGTCGCCGGGCTTGAGCTGCTCGGCGAACTCGCCCTCGAGCCGGCCGACGAAGCGACCCCCCAGCGTCACCACGGCCGCGGCCGCCTCGTCGGGGATCACGCCCGTGTTCGTGTAGTAGATGGGCCGGCTCATGCGCCCGCGGCGACCGAAGGCGCCCGCCTCCTCGTCGAACCACAGCTTGCCGTACACGCGCTTCTCGGCGAGCTCCTCGCGCGCGCCCGCGAGGTAGCGCAGGACCTCGCGGAGATCCTCCTCGGAAAGGTCGCGGTACGGGTCGGCCCCGCGCACGAGCGCGTGGGCCTCCGCGAGATCCCAGCGTCGGTCGAGGCTCATGCCCAGAACATGCTGCGCCAGCACGTCCAGCGGCGTTCGGGGAATCCGAACGGTGTCGAGCGCCCGCTCGCGCGCAAGCCGCGCAAGGACGGTGCATTCCACGAGGTCGTCGCGGTCGAGGACGAGGATGCGCCCCACGCTTGCGTCCTTGAGCCGATGGCCGGCGCGGCCCACGCGCTGAAGCGCGCGCGAGACGCCCTTCGGGCTTCCCAGCAGCACGACGAGGTCGACCGCGCCTACGTCGATGCCCAGCTCCAAGCTCGAGGACGTGACCACGCACCGAAGCTCGCCCCTCTTGAGACGCTCCTCCACGCCAAGGCGCTCCTCACGGGAGAGCGAGCCGTGGTGCGCCCCCACCGCTTCCGCGTAGCGGGCGCCGAACCGGCGCTTGAGCTCCTGCACGACGCGCTCGGTGCCTCCGCGCGTGTTCGTGAAGACGATGGTCGTGCGCCGCTCCTGGACGAGCCGGTCGAGCGCGCGGTAGAGGGCGGCGGAGGCTTCCTCGGGCGGCGCGTTCACGAGATCGGCCGACGGGCACAGCACGGCGACGTCGATCTCCTTCTCGACCCGCGTGTCCACGACAAGGCAGTCCCGCGGGCGCCCGTCCGGTCTTCGTCCGACGAGGAACGCGGCGACGTCGGGGAGCGGGGCGACGGTCGCGGAGAGCCCGATCCGAACGGGGCGGAACGCGCTGACGCGGGCCGCCGGGCGGGGGCCGTTTGTCGCCGCACCGCTCCGGCTGCGGTCCATCCGTCGCACAACGGAACGGCGCGCTCGGCCGGCACGCCCGCTTGCCGCGGAGGCGGGGGGGCGCGGATCGTGGGCCCGCTCGACCCGCTCGCAGAGCCGCTCGAGGCTCAGGGCAAGGTGAGCGCCGCGCTTGTTGTCGGCAAGCGCGTGGATCTCGTCCACGACGATCCAACGGACCCGCTCGAGGGCGCGTCCGAGCTTGGGCGCGGCCAGGAGGATGGCAAGCGTCTCGGGCGTCGTGATGAGGATGTGCGGAGGCTTGCGCGCCTGCTGGGCGCGCTCTCGCGGGGACGTGTCGCCGGTCCGCACGCCCACGCGGATCTTCGGAAGACCCGTGGACTCCGCGGAGGCGTAGATCTCGGCAAGCGGCTCCTCGAGGTTGCGCCGAATGTCGTTGCCCAACGCCTTGAGCGGGCTCACGTACAGGACGTAGACGCGATCCTCGAGGCGACCTCGCTTGGCCAGAAGGAAAAGCTCGTTGACGGCCGCAAGGAACGCCGAGAACGTCTTGCCGCTTCCCGTGGGGCTCGAGATGAGCACGTTGCGGCGGGCGTGGAGCTCCGCGACGGCGTAGCGCTGCGGGGGCGTGAAGGCGCCAAAGCGCCCGCGGAACCACGACGCGACCTCGGGCGCGAGGAGCTCGAAGACCTCCTCGTCCGTCCGCTCGCGTGTGGCGTATTCGATTCCCGGCATGGGGCGGACCTTGGCCAAGGAGCGCCCCGACGCATAAGCGTTCGCCCTTCAGGCGACGTCGGGGCCGGCCGCGCGCTCCCGCTCGGGCGCTTGGAGTTCGCCGGCGATCTCGCGGCAAAGGCGGGCGAGATCGTCGAGGCGTTGCGCGGAGGCGGCATGTCCGCGCCCGGCGCGGATCTGGTCCCGCACCCCCTCGATCGCAAGGGCGCAGCCTTCCAGCACGAGCACGAGGCCGCGGAAGTCGGTCCGCTCCCGCGGCCGCTGGCTTGGGAGGTTCATGTGGGCCTGGGGGCCAGACGGCCCCACGGGGTGCCGCGGCGCAGGTTCGGTCGGCATCTCTCCGCTGTCCGGCTGGACTGGAACGTGATCTTCGGCGGGCATGAGGGCACATCGCCCGTGCGGCAAGCTAGGGCTTTCTGGGACAACCTCGGTGAATCAAAAGAAAAGAATAGAAATAGAATGGCGCCCGATCCTGCGCGCAAGGGATGCACATGAGGATTCTCGCGTCCGAGGTCAAGGGAAAGACCGTCATGTCCGACGAGGGCATGATGATCGGCCGCCTCCGCAACGTCGTCGTCGAGGACAAGACGGGCGAGCTTACGCAGGTGCTCGTCGAGCCAAGCGACGACGTGGATCCGCGCCTGTTCAAGCGCGACGACCGCGGGTACCTCGTCTTCCCGTTCGACGCGGTGAAGAGCGTCCGCGACGTCATCGTCATCTCGACCCAGTAGCGGGTTCCAGGCGGCCCACGCCAAAAGGGCTTGCCCACTTGTCCAAGAGGCGTTGTCACTTGTTCATCGGTCGGCATCCCGGATAGACCCCGGGATACGATGGCAGATCGCACGCCGCGTTGGGTCGGGGTACTCGCAGTCGGGCTTGTCTTTTCCGGATGTCTTGGAACGCCAGGCAACGGACCGGGCGACGGTCCAACGGAGCTTCTGATTGGCACCGAAGCCGCCTACCCGCCCTTCGAAGACCAGGACGAGCAAGGCAACATCTTCGGCTTCGACCCCGACGTCATCCGGGAGATCGCCAACCGCACCCGGTACACGGTGCGTCTCCAGCACATGGAGTTCACTGCCATCATCCCCTCCATCCAGAACGGCCAGCTGCACGGCGGCATCAGCGCGTTCACCATCACGGCCGAGCGCCGGCAGCAGGTCGATTTCACGGTCCCCTACTACGAGAACGAGCTTCTCGTCGCCACCCTCTCCGAGAACGACGACGTCGCCGAAGAGGACGACCTCGCCCGCGTCATGCAAGACGGGGAGCGCATCTGCACGCAGACGGGCACGACGTCCGAGCAGTGGCTGCGCGACAATGCCGGCGCCACCGACGCCACGCTGCTCCTCCTGCCGACCTTCCCGCCGTGCGCCGACGCGTTGCAGCGGGGCGACGCCGTGGCCATGATGATCGACCGCGCCGCCGTGCGGTTCCTCATCGAGCAGTCGGGAGGCCGGCTCAAGCAGGCCTTCACGATCTCGGTCGACGAGAGCTTCGGGATCGCGGTTTCGAAGAACCTGCCGGCGGTGCTGCAGGCGTTCAACCAGGCCTTGACGGACATGCGCAACGACGGGACGCTCACGCGGCTCTCCGACCGCTGGCAGGTGTAGGCACCCGATGGGTGGGCACGCCCGGGCCTCCCGGGCGCTCCTTGCGCTTCTGGCCCTGCCGTGGTTTCTGGCCCTGGCGCCCGCGCAGGCGGCCGACGAGCCGCGCGCGTTCTTCACCGTGCAGCCCGCCGTGGGCCGCACCGGGGCGGCCTTCCTGGCCGACGCGAGCCTGTCCTCGCCGTCGCCTGGCGAGCGCATCGAATCGTATCATTGGCGGTGGGCCAACGGGAGCTTCGAGCCGGGCAACGCGACGTCCTCGCACGTCTTCCGCCAGGCCGGCGTGTTCGAGGTCGCGCTGCGCATCCGCGACACGGCGGGGCGCGAGAGCCTCGCCCTGCAGACCGTGTACGTGGAAGGCGCGCGGCCGCTCGCCTACTTCACGGCGAGGACCGAAGAACGCGACGGTGCCACCGTCGTGACCGTCGACGCGACCTTCAGCCAGCCCTCCGCAGGCGCGCGCCGGATCGTGCAGTACGAATGGCGATGGGGCGACGACCCCGAAGCGGACTTCCGGCCCGGCAACATCACGGAGGAGCACGCCTACACGGAAGCCGGCACGTACACGATCGAACTTCGCGTGACCGACGACGAGGGACGCTCCTCCACGATGGAGCACCCCGTCATCGTCGGCGGCACGTTCTTCGGACGGCTCGCGCGCGTGTGGGGCATCCGCGAGGCGTTCCTGCAGGGCGCGCTCGTCACGCTCGAGCTCACGGCGATCTCCGTGGCCGGCGGATTCGCGCTCGCCGTGTTTCTGGCGCTGGGACGCGCCAGCCGGTCGCGCGCCCTCTCTGCGCTTGCGACCGGCTACATCGAGGTCATCCGGGGTACGCGGCGGTGTTGGCAAGGAGCGCCACGGCGCCGGCCCAGAAGATCGGCAGCCGGATGCCCACGAC
>DATLFM010000060.1 GCA_035541015.1 Candidatus Thermoplasmatota archaeon | reverse complement strand
CCAGAATAATTCCACCGCCTGGCAGTTCACGCAGCCGGTCGGCCTATCGCTCTTCCTCTTGGCGTGGCGGTGTCCCTTTTCGGGATCACCGGGAACCGGAAACACCGCAAGCGTCAGCTTCAGCCTCAACGGAACCGGCCTGTTTAGCGCAAGCTTCAGCTCGTCTACCGCACGAAGCGGCGTCGCATGGAGCGGCCGACAGGGCGCCTCCATGACCTCGGTTCTCACGACGCCGGGAAACCAAAACAACGCCGTAAGCCAAGCCCAAACCGGCGGCGTCGCCAGCGGCTCCTCCGGCCTCTTCCCCACGTTTGTCGTTTACGCAAGCGCATAGGAGTCCTTCCGTGTCGTTGACGATCGTGAACGCCACCGCCAACTGGCAACTCCCGCCCCAAACTCCGACCGGCGGCCAGGTGCAGGGAGAAGGCGGGCCCAACCAACCCAACGCCTTGAGTCTCGTCCTCTTTGGAACGACGGCAAGCTGGCTCTTGCTTCCATTGGTTCCCACGACCTCGCAGTTGGACTCGACGCACGGGCCCGCCCAACCCTACGCCAGTAGCTTCATCCTCCTTGGCGTCTCGGCCAACTGGAACATCACAGGCCAACTGCGCCAACCCGTCATCACCGCCCAACGAGGGATCGGAGGCCCCACGCAACCGCCCGCGCTTAGCCTCATCATCTTGGGCGCAAGCGCCAACTGGACGCTTGCCAACCGCCTCTTCCGCGCAAGCTTCACGCATACGATCGCGCCCGACGGGTTTGCCGTCCTCCTCACGAGCACGAGCGCAGGCTCGCCCGACTCGCACCAATGGGACTTTGGAGACGGAGAAGCAGGCGGCGGGCCCACCATCACGCACATCTACAACGCGGTGCAGACGTTTCACGTCACCCTGTCAACCGCCCGCCTTCGGGGCTTTGAGACCTCGCCCTTGTCCAGCACCGTCTCGGCCTTGGTCACGATCAGCGCCACCGCGCAGCCGGACGAAACCCTCGACGACGTGCTCAACCTCGAAATCGGACACCACGCCTATGAGCCCCTGCGAAACGAGGCATCGGACGTGGGGGAGAACGTGAGTTTCTACAACGCGGTCCTCAACCTCGACGCCGGCGGCATCGCAAGCCTCCTCTTCTACGTGCCCGCTCGAACCATTCGCGTTCGCCAAGTTACCGTGACGGGGACCGGCGACGGCCTGTTCAAGCTTCTTCTCAACGGCCAGGTCATCGACGTGAAACGCACCTACACGACGCAGCGCAACGTCCGCTTCGACCTAGAAAGCGAACTCAAACTTGGCATCCACGATACGCTGGAGGTTGTCGTGACCAACACGAGCCAAAACCGCCAATCCTACGACGCGGCGCTACTGGGGAGGACGCTTTGAGCGACAACTACGATCCCCTCTCGACGCAAACGAGCCTCCTATCCTTCCGTCGCTTGGACGCGTTGCAGGACACCGTGACCGCCTTTGGCAAGAACGCGGCAGGTTCGCCCGTTGCGGTCCTCGTGGCAAACGACGGCGTCCTCCAAACCCGTCGGTTGAACCGCCTCACCGACGAGATCCTGCTCATTGGCACGGATCAAAACGCCGTAGCGCGCCCGGTCCTCGTGGACGCGCAAGGCCGCCTCTACCAACGCATTCTCTCCGCCTTCCCCGTCCTCGACTTTGACAGCGTGCGCGCCTATTTCCGCGGACCTTCTGCAAGCCAGGTGCAAGGAAAAGCGGATGCCGATGGAACCCTGAACGTGAGCGATCCCATCGCGCGCGCAACTCTTGCCGAGGTCTTGTCCCGGTTGGACGTGTCGCAATCGGCTTTGCGAGACGCCATCGTCGGTCCGCCTCCAAACGGAAAGAGCCTATTGGAACTGGGCCAAGACCTCGTAGGCGCCATCGAAGCAGCGCAGCCACGTAGCATTACGAACTTCCCGTTGGACTTTCCCGACGCTGGTTCGCAAATTGGGCTGCAGGCGATCTTGGGCCAGCTCGATGTTCCGCTTTCCAGCCACGGGGACGCGGTCGTTTCCGCGATCGCGGCCAATCAAGCCCGGCACGTCACGAATTTTCCGTTGGACTTTCCGGATCAACTCGCTCACGCGCGTCTGCAAAGTCTCCTTGCACAAGCGGATCGAAGCGTAAGCGAAGTCTACGACGTGCGAAGCGCGCACGGTGCCGTCACGGCCGCTCAAAACACAAGCGGCCTCACCGTCACGTTGGATCTCGGGCCAACTGGGAGGCCCACGGTGCAGCGTTTCGTCAGCCAGGGAGGCACGAGCACGGTTCAGGTGCAGGCCAGCCGGGACGGCGCAACGTGGCGCACGTTGGAAACATTGACTACCACCCTTAGCCCAACCTCCAGCCTTGCGGCCGTGCAAGGCTTCGGATACCGTTTCGTCCGCGCCACGAGCGCTTCCACCGGCGTGGCGCTTGAGTTTGAAATCTCGGCCTCAAGGTGAAATCGGCCCCGGGCTTCCAGCGGCTCCTATTCGTGCCATGCGCGCACCACGAGATCCCACCGTTTCTTGTGGTGCGTCATGACGGGGCCGGCCTCATCGCAGCAGGGTTCGTTCACGCCCGCGCCGCAGCCCCGCTCGGGGCATGGAAAGTCGCGCACGTCGGGCGGAGGGCGCATGATGAGCACCAAGAAACAGAAACCGGGGCAATGCTACCGACGGCGTCGCGAGAGAAGGGCTGCAATGAACGAGATGGTGACGATAAAGAATGCCACTTCCACCCCGGGCGTCTCCCGCGCCGATCCCGCTACAGGATAGACGATGCGGGCAGCGAATGGAAGCCGGCCTCCGGTCTCGTTGCACGCTTGAAGGAGGAACGACATCTCTTCCCAAACGGCCGCATCCAGCACGGCCGTTAGGTTATCCACGGACGCCTTGCGTTCATCCAAGTATCGGCCATATAGGGTGAAGGAGACACCCGTTCCATTGGCGCCAACCCAATACGGTTTGTCCATCCAAAGCGTTTGATAGTGGTACGCTCTGCATTCCCCGGGCGTCAGGTATGCTTGTACGTCTAGTCGTTCAATGGGGCGGTCGTACGGAAGATCGCGGCCGAAATCCAGACGAGAAATTACTAACCGTCCCGTGCCCTCTTCAATGGTAAGAGATTTCTGTTCTTGACGCTTGGATTCAAACGAGCTCGACCACAGTGACCGTGGATTGACGCGGGCATTGGGATCGGCATTTGTTACGATCTTCGAAACGTCAACAGTTGCGCCAGTTTCGCCGCCTATCATGACGAGCAAGTAGTTTTCAGGGGGGAGATTCCACCGGTACTCTTCTCCCGCTCGGAAGGTGTAGACAAGACCTTCTTGGCTGGCCGATGTGACGGGAAAATAGGCGGGGAGTAACACGCAGACTGCTGTAACGAGTGCGATTCTTAGCATTGTCGTTGTCATACTCCCCACCTCAATGCCATTCCTTAGGCCCAGTCGATCTTTCTGAATGACCAACCCGTGTCGTCAGTGTGCCAGCTCCACCCGTTGCACGAACTCTTGTGAACCATCTGGACGTAGGCGTAGCCCGTGGCTCCGGTGGGAATGGCGCCCGCGGCCGCGTATTGGAGTGCACCCGTAAAGCGAGTGTTGCCTCCCCACGCTCCGAATCCTGCGCGGTTCGCATACTGTTGGTCGTCCCAACCACCGCTTCCTCCATCGTATAGGGCGTAGCGGAACTCGGCGGGTTTGGTTTGCGTCCATGAGTACCCGATTCCGGTCGACTCGCCGACCATGAAGCTGTAGGTCGACTGGCCCGTGCCTTCGTCTCGCGGGTCCATGTCGAGAAGGAAGGTATTGCCGTGTGCGGCCCAACCCCGCGCCAAGTGGCGAACATCCGTGATGTCGTGGTATGGATTACCGCACGAAAAACCCTTACCTTCGAACTGTGTCACGGTGACATAGTATCTATTCTTGGGATCATCGTCGTTCGACACGCGGTACCACGTCGAGACGTCTCGCCAATGGCCGTAGCGGTATTCCTCGGCTCCGAAGACAACAAGACTCAACCGGCCACCGTTTGATCCGCCGGGGCAGCTTGTGGTAGTGGTGCTGCCACTGCCACCGGTGTTGTAATTCGCGGCTTGGGGTCCCGAAGTTGTTTGACCCTTCTTTGTGCAAACTGCTCCTCCGCTGCTTGCGGAAGAAGTTTGAACCTCTACCACCACGAGATCCAGCATTGGCTCCGGAAACAAGGGATATTCCGGCGGTTCCGCGGCGGGAGGAAGGTCTACGGGCGCGGGCTCGACGCTTTCTTCTGCATGCACAGGCATCGGCATCGCCATGATGGCGATCAACGATGCGAAGATTACAGCACCAATTTTCATGGGAGGCACCAACCTTTTTTCTGTTTGGATCGGAGTTTTTTCCAGCCTGTTGTTCAGGCATCGGTCGCGAGTCTACCGTGATCGAGTGTCAGATGCCGTTTCAGTTATCACCTCCATTGAGCGAGGGGCCTCCAGACGGCTGGACACCCCCGCGGAAATCTCCGCTCGTCCTGGGAGCAAGTAGAGGGCCGCGCTTGCGACCAAGAAGAGCGCGCCGATACCGACGGCGTAAAGGCCCGTCACGGCCGTAGGCGTGAGGTTGGGAATCCCCGCGGTTGCCTGGAACGCCGAAAGCATCGCAAGCGAGGCCACCGCGCTGCCAAGGAGGCACAGCGCAAGTCCCAGAGCAAAGACGATGAAATGGAGATGTCCGCGCCTCACGCACAAAACCTCCTTGGGCGGACGTTTGGCCGGTCAACGGTGGGCCGTGGTCGAATGGAGGCCAGGCGGTTGCGGATGTTTTTCTCGGGGGCGAATTGGGGCTTCCTGCAACCGCCTGGCGTTCCGAAGTCCTCCCCGAATCTCCGGCCCGGCGTGGTCAAGTTGACCCGGCGACCCCACTTTGGGCTTGAGGTTTTCGGGAGGCGGGGGCCACCGGGGTTGAGTGAGATCCGGCGGGCTCTTGGGAGGAGGCTTCTGGCCGAAGGGAGTTGCCGCCGGGAGAGCAAGTCGCTCACGCGGCGAGCGAGAACGTGCGCCCTATACCTTCTTTATCTGTGGTTTCTGCAAAAAACAGCACTATCGGGGCCGTGGCAAGCCCCAGTAGATCTCTCGGAGCTTGAAGATTTGATCCATGAAATGTTTCGCACCTTCCGGTTTCTCCGGTAAGGGGATTTCACCGAGAAGCACAGAAACGAGAGCCGGAACCGTACTTTCGTTCACAAAGCCCCAACCCATTTGCAGCCACGGACCAACCGGCGTGCCGGGAATCTCCGGTGTGATGGGGACGGTTGCACCTCCAACGGTGCAAACAAGACAAGACGTCGGGTCAGATGGGGCCGAATAGTCCGTTGGAGACCAATAAGCGGCCGTGCGGTTTAGCGCCAGCCGCACATCTGTGTTCGTCAAGCGGTGTCCATCTGGATGAACGGCGTAAGCGCCGTCGATAATACTCTTTCCATGGCCCCACGTTTCTCGAACCTCGTAGATCGCCCGAGAAACAACTCCAGCGACAAACGGGGCGCCATAGGACGTCCCGGTGCTCCAGTACCATTCATCCGCAGTAGTTTCTTTGCTAGCAACTTTGACAACGAACTCACTCACAAAATCCGGCGTTTTTGAGGCAACAGCAGTTTCTCCACGCGTGTTCGACCACGCACCGCCAACTCCGATGGACCAAGGCGCGCCCGGATCGGGTGCCATCCAAGGCGGAACAGGCTCATTACCCGCCGCACCCACAACGAGTTTTCCATTCTCCACGGCCGTTCGCAAACCATCCTGCTCTCGCGGGGGTGGACTAATAAATTCAGCGGGTATGTTTGCGACAGGGCCCGAACTGATTGAGAATACGTCGATCCATGATTGGTTGGCCGCCCACGGAAGTATCTCCCGTCCCCGAGGGAAAGTTTCCACCGCAAGAATAATCGCGTCAGGATTTGTTTTCAATACCATCGAGGCCGCGGCTGTGCCATGTCCTTCTTCGTCGAGAACCGCATAGCGGTAACTGGACGACTGATAGTGTGAATAGCCGAGGATTCTGGTGTCCCTAAACCAGTAGAGTTTTCCCGGTTCCAAGCTGCTAGAGCGATCTTTCTGAAGTGCGTCGTCGTAGGCAGTCTCGAAGGAAAGGTCTACTGTTTCGTACGTCGGAAGATCAGGAATGATGAGCGCCGGTTCCGGGAGCCCGACCGCACGAAACGCTGGGTGATAAGGATTGATTCCCGTATCAAAAATAGCTACAACAACGTGAGGTCGGCCAACACCTGCATTATCGCCGGTCGGTTGCAAATCCTCTTGATTCGCATCTGTAATTGATGACGGCTGTAAGCACCCCGAAAGTGCCACCGCGACAGCAATGGCAATCGTGACTTTGGCGCCCGCCTCAAGCATGCTACTGGCGCCGGTATGCCTCCACATCCATAAAGGTTCGCGATGCCGCCTTGTACGATTCGCGCTCAACACCCCCAAACCTATGTGGTTCCTGCAAAAATCCGGATAACCTTTAAGTCGGCTGAAAGGGACTTCGCGGCCGGGGAAAGGAAATGGCTTTCGGGGTTAGATCGTCGATGGGGTTGCTTTTGACCGCATTTCTTCTCGTAGGTGGGGGAAGCGGCCCGGTCTTTGCAGAGGGTCCGGAAGACTGCGCGGACACCACTAAGACATGGGAGTGCGTCGCATGGTGTCGTAAGCAAATCCCGGTCAGGAATGATTCCTGCAAGTCCGAGCAGAGCGTCGAGTTGGAGGCCGCGCGTCCTTGAGGCGAGCCCTCGTCGCAGGGATTCTCGCCCTGACCGCGGGCTTGACCGCTGCTGTGAGTGCTGAAGGGGGCACTATCAAAGAGGAGGCCGGTCCAGCATCCGTAAAGGTCGTGTCCGACGGACATCCCGTCAATCTGCATTACGATAGCGGCGGAACTCAAACAGATCCCGGTGATGACGAAATTGACGTGCGTCAACACGTCCATCTTGTGCAGATCAAAGTCAAGCATCAAGGCCTTCCGGAAATAGGGTGGAGCGCGAACCTCCGTGATATGTGGGTCGAACATCCGGTGTGGCAGTTCGCAAATGAAATGTTTTCATCCACCTACCAAGCACACGCCCCAGCATATGCCCGAGAAACCTTCGACGTGGAATTTCGGGACTGGAGCTTCAAGATTCACTTAAACATTCAAACCCCTGTGTACAAGGACAACCGCTGTGAAGGCAGATGCGAGCTCCCCTATTTTGGGAGGTACGATGGTGTTCGTCTCCCCGCTGCGCTTACCCTCAACGGCACCGATTTCCTCATCTGGTTTGCAGCCGAGGAGTTCCGCCGCTGCCATCCTGATCCGCCCATCATCGTCACGATCTGCCCCCCGCCGGGATTCGACTTCCCCGAGCAAGCGCTTTACGATGCCACGCCTAACGTGACTTCGGGATACTACGTTGCCGAGGTCGATGCCAAAATTCAACCGGGACCACCCCTAAATCAACTGGCAACTCACGCGGCGGATCAGCTTGGCGGCCGCATCGCGGATTCCTCCGAGGCGCCTAGCAACTTTGGCACAACGGAACTCGACCGAGGCCTGCCTCTCTCATCACTCCCGCCCGCTTTGCTCCAAGCGCCTCAACCCCTGCAGTTTGCAGCCTCCGGAGATCAGAGAGCGGCCGGGATTCCTCCCGGCAGCCAGGCCTCCATCCCGCAAGCGCTTGAAGCGATTCTCCTCCTTCTCGCGATCCTCGTTGTTCCATTCGCTATTCTTTACCACCGCCTGAAACCCGACCGCATCCTCTACCACCCGCTGCGCCGTCGGATCTACAACGCGGTCGTGAGCAGCCCGGGCATCCACTTGGGAGCGCTTGCGGCCGATCTGGACGTTCCCTATCAAACCGTCGAGTACCATGCTACGCGATTGGAGGAGGCGCACATCCTCGCCTCACGCGTGTTCGGGAACAAGCGGTGCTTTTTCCTCAACGGAGGCCGATTCACGGCTTTGGAACAACATGTGAACGCCCTCCTTCAACGACAGCAACCCCGACGCATCTTGGAAACTCTCGCGGCCACCGAGCGCCTCACGCAGAGAGACATCGCGCAGAACCTCGGCGTTCACGATTCCACCATTCACTGGCACCTCAAGCACATGCGCTCCCTCGACCTCATCAAGGTCCTCCCGGGACGCCCGAAGGTCCTTTCGCTCGACGATACGGTTCGATCCGTCGTGCAGAAGTCGCTCGATGAAACGCGCGCCGCTGGCCGCCCATAGCAATCGCAGAATGCGCCCGACCGCATTTTTGCATGGTCCACACAGAAACGTTATCTTCGTCAACCTACACCAAGACCCGTAAGGTTGCGCCACGCGCGACAGCCGACGTGTGTGCCCCCATGCCGCGCAAACGAAAGCAGGTGAGCGTCTATCTCCCGCCAAGCCAAGCTCGGGCGATTGACGACGTGATCGAAAGCGAGGCCGTGCCCAACCTCAGCCGCGCAGAGTTCGTGCGCGAGGCAGTGGCACGCCGCCTCAACGAAATCAGACCGCCGGTTGCCCAAGGGCAACCCGCGGGGGACTCCTCAAGCCCAAGGGCAGAGGAGTCCACGCCGAAGCTGCGCCAAGGCGCGGTGGATGACCGGAGCCAAGCGCCCGGGACCTACACCACCCAGGCGGGCTCCGAGCGTGGCATCGTCGGTTGATGAGCATTCCGACCCCCGGTTCCGGGCCTACCTTTTTGACCTCCTAAACCCCCTGCAGGCGGGAGGTTTCTCTGCCCCAAAGGCCCCCCAAACATCACCCAACGAGCGCAGCGTGTCGACCGCATCGCCCTTTGAGGCGTTGGAGGTGCAAAAGCAATCTGGAACCCTGACTCAAGGAAGTGGAATCCCGGCGCCCTTGGCGCCGGAAGTCAGTCTGAGCGTGACAAACGAGACGTTCGCCATCCTCGAACGTCTCCACAAGGCCGGCATCATCGACCTTGGACAAACCCTCGTCCAAACCAACGAGAAGCTGATCGCGTGGACCTACGAAGACCTGCAGCGCGACATGATCGCCGTGCAAAAATTGCGGCCGACGAAGATCGACGGCCGCGAGAGCACGGTGGGCTGCCGCCTGCGGTACTTGCGCTACCTGGAACAACACCCGGCAGCGCCCGTACAACTTCGGCCACCGAACGAGCGCTCGTGGTTGGACCACGTCGCGTATCGGTTGCAGGACGAAGGCGCGTCGGGCTCGGCGCTCAACCACTACCGGAAGGCGCTCAAGAGCCTCAACGCCTACCTTGGCCTTCATTGGCCAAGCCTCAACAAGCGGTTCGAGGAGGTAGGCGCCCATTGGAGCCTTCCGCCCGACGATCTCGTTCCCCGGTTCTGGGGCGAGGCCGTCCACCCGGACAAGCCAAACAACCGATACCTCAACGAGACCCTGCGGCACGTCTTCCATTGGGGCTTCTGGGGCGGCACGCGTCCGCCCTCGGAACTTTCGGCGCTCAACTTGAGCGACGTCAACTTCCGGGAGCGAACCGTGACCGTCACGGAGCCCAAGAAGGGGGGCCGAAAGCGGGATCTCGTGGACGTGGAACCGTTTGTCGTCACCGCGTCAAACGGCAAGAGCTTGTGGCACTACGCCACCTACGTTCGCCCCAATGTGGCAAGGCCCGACAGCGTGGCCCTGTTCCTCGACGAAAACGGCGACCGGTGGCACCCCAACAAGCTTGGAAACGCGTTGTCGGAGGCGGGCAAAGCAATTTGGCCCGACTTCATCCCCTACACGATGAGGCGGTGGTGCGCAACCAAACGCCTCATCGACAGCGGGTTCAACGTCTACCACGTCGCCGATTGGCTCGGGGACACGGTTGCGACGGTCGAGAAGCACTATCTCGCCAAGGCCGAAGCCAAGGCCGGAATGAAGGGACAGTTTCACGCCAGACGCCGGAGGCTTGCCCATGGCTAACGGGTTCAAGCCGCCGGGCGGGGTTGACATTTCTACCTCCCCCGTTCTCCCAGCGAAATTGGGACGCGCCCGCCGAGATTCGAACTCGGGTCTGAAGGTCCGGAGCCTCCTGTCCTATCCAAGCTAGACTACGGGCGCAGTGGTTCGGAAGAGTGGACAGGACGGGATTTGACTCCGCGCAGCCTCGCTGCGCTCGCCTGCGCGTCGTCCTCGGCTCGGCCTGCGCCTCGCCTCGGACCCCGCGGCCTCCGCCGCGACCGTGCAGCCGCGCTCTGTCGCGTAAACGACCATGGACAGGACGGGATTTGAACCCGCGGCCTCCTGCTTGCGAAGCAGGCGATCTTCCAGCTGATCTACCTGCCCATCCATGTTTGCATCCTCCTCGCGCTCTTCGCGTCCCCGGGGCGATGGGCTCTCGAAGCAGGCGACCGGCGCGCGGCGACGCGCGACGGCGACGGGGAGCGCCGTGGCGTTCCCCGGAGTCTTCCGGCTGATCTACCTGCCCATCCACTTCGGCGGCGCGCCGCGAATATGCTGTTCGCATATGAAGATGCCGGGCGGGGAACAACCGCCTCACGCCCGGTACGTGCTCGGCGTGAACAGCAAGAGCACGGCGAAGATCTCCAGGCGCCCGAGAAGCATGTTGAACGAGAGCACGACCTTCGCGAGAGGATGGATGGTCGCGTACGTGAAGTCGGGGCCGCCCACGACGCTGCCCATGGCCGGGCCCACGCCTGCAAGCGTGGCCGCCGGCGCCGAGAGCGCGGCCATGACGTCAAAGCCAAGGAGCGAGAGGAGCACGACGCTCACGACGTAGGCGGCAAGGAACGCCGCGAGGAAGGCGAGGATGCTGCGCAGCGTGGGATCGTCGATGACGACGTCCTTCACGCGCATGGGCGCGCGCCCGCGCGGGTGGATCGTTTGGTAGATCTCGTACCGGATGGCCTGCAGCAGGACGAGGATGCGCAAGGTCTTGATGCCGCCTGCCGTCGAGCCGAGGCACCCGCCCGCGAGCATGAGGGGAACGAGGATGAGCCGCGCGCCGTCGGGCAGGAGGTCGTGGTTGGTGCTCGCAAAGCCGGTCGTCGTCTGGAGGCTCACGACCGTGAAGGCGACGTGGCGCGCGGCGTCGAAGACGTTTCCGCCGAAGGCCTGCCACGCCGCGTCGGTGCCGCGGGCGAAGAGCATCGCAAACGTGATCGCAAATCCGGTGGCAAGCATGCCCAGGAAGAAGCGGATCTCGCGATCGCCGATCCACCGGCGCGGGTTTCCGCGAAGGAGGTGGAAGTGCGCGGCGAACCCGATGCCGCCCAGGAGCATGAGCACGAGGATGACGGCTTCGGCCGCGCCGCTTTGCAGCGCCGCGACGCTGCCGGCGCTTGGCGTGAAGCCTCCGGTGGCGATGGACGTCATGGCGTGCACGACGGCGTCGTAGGCCGCCCGCGGCGGCGAGAGCCCCTTCTCGATCGAGAGGACGAGGAAGAGGGACGCGGCGCCGGCGGCCGTGAGGAGAAGGTAGATGCCCCAGAACGCGCGCGCGGTCTTGACGACCGTGGGACGGACGCGCTCGGCCGTCGCGCCCTCGGCCCGGACGAGGCTGGCGCCGGTGGCGACAAGACGCGGCAGCACGGCGACGGCAAGGACGATGACGCCCATGCCACCAAGCCACTGCGAGAAGCTTCGCCAGAAGAGGATGCTCTCCGGGTAGAGGTCCGTCCAGTCGAGGCCGCCAAGCGTCGACGCGGCGGGAAGAACGGTCGCGCCGACGGTCGTGAAGCCGGAGAGGGATTCGAAGAACGCGTCGAGCGGGTTTGCAAGCACGCCCGAGAGGACGTAGGGGATCGCGCCAAGCGCGCTGATGAGGACCCAGCTTGCGCCGACGGTGACGAAGGCTTCGTGGTCCCGAAGGTCGCCCGCGCGCGCGAAGGCCTCCAGGAAGAACGCAAGAACGAGCGCGACCAGGAACGCGACGAGGAAGACGAAGGCGCTCGTCGGGACGAACACGCCGGCGATCGTGGAGCCCGGCCGTTGGGACTCGAACAGGAAGGCGACCACGATGGGGACGAGGAACGCGTACGACAGGAAGCGGACGAGCTGGCCCACGTTTCCGGCGACGACGCGCGCGCGCATTCCAAGGAGCCGCAACGCCGCGGCGTGCTTCTAAAGGCGTCGAAACGAAGCGGCAGAGGCAGGCGCGCGCCACAAGATTGAAGAAGCGGCAGGCCGCCTCGTCGTGCGTGTTCGGGAGGCACGCGTCCGCGCATGTGGCCTGGGCCCTCGTCGCGAGCGCGCTTGCCGGCTGCCTCGACGCCCCCGAGCCCGTGCAGCCCGACGCGCTTGCGATGGAGACGCTCGCGCTCGCGTGCGTCGTGCTGCCCGCGTGCGAGCGGTCGCTGTCGGGGCCCGGCGTGAACGAGTTCTCGGTCGCGGTTCATCCGCTCGACCCGGACAACGCCATCGTGACGGCCAACGACTACGGCGCGCAGGAGAATCCGGCCTTGCGCGCCGTGAACCGGCTGTGGGGCTCCTGGTGGTTCACGAAGGACGGCGGGCTTACGTGGACCAAGCGAACGCTCCCGGGCATGCTTCCCGAGCTTTCAAGCTCGCTTTCGAGCTACTTCTTCGTGGGCGATCTCGTCGTCGCCTTTGGCCCCGACGGCACGGCGTACGTGGCCGGCATCGCCTACAGCATCGTGGTCGTCCCCGGCGTGGCGGCCATCCCGGTCTACCGCAACGCGCTCTTCCTTGCGCGCTCGACGGACGGCGGCGAGACCTTCTCGGAGCCCGCGCTCGTGGACTCGTACCACACGGAGGCGGCTTTCCACGACAAGCCCGCGCTGGCCGTCGACGCGGAGGGACGGATCTTCCTCGTGTGGAACTTCATGGACCAAGGCCAGCGCGGCTCGCCGGGCGACCAGGGCATGCGCGTGGCCGCAAGCGAGGACGGCGGCAGCACGTGGCGCACGGAATGGATCTCGCGGAACGATTGGGGCATCAGCGCCTCGATCGCCGTCGGACCGGACGGAGCCGTCAACGTTGCCTGGCGCGCGTACGAGCCCGACGCCATCCGCTTCTCTCGTTCGACCGACCACGGGCGCACGTGGAGCCCGACCGTCGAAATCCACCGCATGGCGAACCTCCCGCTTGTCCTTCCCAACACGAGCTACCGCGCGTTTGCGCTTCCCACGCTTGCCGCGCGCCCGGACGGCATGCTCTTGGCCATCTTCCCGGACGCGGGCGAACACGGCGATTCGGACGTCTTCCTCGCGCGCTCGCGGGACGACGGCGCCACGTGGACGCTCGCCCGCCTCAATGCCGACGGCACGCGAACCGCGCAGTTCCTGCCCACCCTTGCCGCCGCGCCCGACGGTCGCGTCGTGGCCGCGTGGTTGGACCGGCGTGACGATCCTTCGGACAAGACCTATCATTTGTACGCGGCCGTCTCCGACGACGGCGCGACGTTTCGCGAGTTCCGCGTCACAACCGCCGCCTCGCGCGAAGCCGGCGACGGGACGCTCTTCATCGGGGACTACCTCGGAGCGGCGATCGGCGGCGAGCGCGTGTACTTTGCGTGGCCCGACCTTCGCGAGGACGGCAAAAGCCGGTTGTGGGCGGGCGCGCTGCGGCTCCCCGAGCTCCCCCGATGAGGACGCGCGCGGATCGGCGCCAGCCGTACCTCGGTGTTTTTCCGGCGGCCGGAAGCTTTTTCCTGGCCCGGTCCGTTTCGCGAGGGTGGAACGGATCCGGGTCCGAACCATCGAGTTCACGTGGGATCCCCGCGCGCGGTTGGCGCACATCTCCTTCACCGAGCCCACGCGCGCCGTGGGCGACGACGCGCGGGCGCTCGTGGCCGCGCTTGAGTCTTGGATCGGAGCGGGCGGCGCGCCCTTTGCGCTCCTGGGGGACGGCGGCAGGCTCGCCTCGCTGGACGCCGAATATCGGGCCGTGTGGTCGTCCTTCTTCAAGCAGCATCGGAAGACGGCAAGCATCGCCTTCTACAACATGAGCGCCGTCGTCCGCGTGGCGGCCGAGCTGTTCCGCCTGGGCACGGGCGTGAACATGCGAGCGTTTTCGACCGAGGACGAAGCCCGCGCGTGGCTGCGCGCGGGAGGCTTCGCGTGACGCGCGCTCCCACCTACGACGATCTCTTCCAAACGATGGCCTCCGCCTCCGTGGGCAACGAGAATGCGCGCGTTGCGGTGCCCGAGGACCCCGATCTTCGTGACGTCGCCACCCGCCTTGCCATCGCGCTCAACCTCCTCCTGGAGGACCTCGAGCAGCGGTCCGCGGATCGTCAGGAGTCGGCGCGCGCGGCGGCTGCGGCCGCGGAGAAGGAGAAGCTCCTCGCGATGATGAGCCACGAGATCCGCACGCCGCTGAACGGCGTCATCGGCATGACAAGCGTCCTGCTGGGCACGGAGCTCACCGCGGAGCAGCGCGAGATGGCCGACACGATCCGGCGCAGCGGCCAGCATCTCCTCGCTCTCGTGAACGACATCCTCGACTTCTCGAAGATGGAGGCCGCCCGGTTGGAGCTCGAGCGGTATCCGTTCGATCCGCGGCAGTGCGTGGAGGACGTGGTGGAGATCGCCGCCGCCGAAGCCTCGGCCAAGGGCCTCGAGCTTCTCTACGAGGTGTCCGATTCCGTGCCGCGCCGCGTGGAGGGAGACGCGGGGCGCCTGCGGCAGATCCTGCTCAACCTCGTGGGCAACGCCCTCAAGTTCACCCAACGCGGCGAGGTGATCGTCCGCGTGGACGGCCGTCCCCTCGACGACGGCGCCTTGGAGCTCCGGGTCTCGGTGACGGACACCGGGCCCGGCATTCCACAAGACCAGCTTCCCCGGCTGTTCCAGCCCTTCGTGCAAGGCGACGCGTCGGTCACGCGCGCGCAGGGCGGCACCGGCCTTGGACTTGCGATCAGCCGGGGACTATGCGAGCGCATGGGCGGGCGAATCTGGGCGGAGAGCGCGCCGGGCCGGGGATCCACGTTCCACTTCACGGCGCGCGTCGGCGTGGCCCCCGGCGCGCCGCAAAAGCCCGCCGCCTCGCCTGCGCTTGCTCGGCGGATTCTCGTCGTCGTCGACGACAACGCCGCGAGCCGGGAGATGCTGACACGTCACGTGGTCTCGTGGGGCATGCGTTCGCTCGCGTTTGCCCGGGGCCAAGAGGCGCTGGATCGGGTTCGGGCCGGCGAGCGGTTCGACGTGATCGTCATCGACTACCGCATGCCGAAGGGGGACGGGCTTTGGCTCGCGCGCGAGGTGCGGGCCCTCCCGGAGGCGCACGAGGTTCCGATCATCTTGCTGGTGCCGGTCACCGAGCGTCGACAGGACCTGCCGATTCAGGAGCTTCGCATCGCAGCCGTGCTGCCCAAGCCCCTTCGGGCCTCGCAGCTCTACAACGCCCTCATCGCGATCTTCGCGCCGGGGCAAGCCGGTCGGCCGACCACGCCGGAACGGACGCGGCTCGACCCCGCTTTCGCTTCGCGTCATCCGCTGCGAATCCTCGTCGTCGAAGACAACGCGGGCAACCAGGCCGTGGCCATCCGCATGCTGGAGAGCCTGGGCTACCACCCCGACCTCGCGGGCAACGGCTCCGAGGCGGTCACGGCCGCGACGCGCAAACCCGAGGTCGTCCTCATGGATGTGCACATGCCCGACATGGACGGCCTGGAGGCCACGCGCCGGATCCTCGCCCGCCACGCGGGCGAGGACGCGCCCCAGATCATCGCGCTAACGGCGGACGCCTCGCCCCAGGAGCGGGAGCGCTGCCTGGCTGCGGGCATGGTCGACTACCTCGTGAAGCCCCTCCTTCCCGAAACGCTCGTCGCCGCGCTGCGCACGGCCACGGCGCGCAAGGCCGCGCGGAGCGCGACGGGCACGCCCGCCCTCGACGCGTTGCGGGCCTCGTTCCGCTCGCCCCGGACCGTGCGCGAGATCGTGGAGGCGTACCTCGACGCCGTGCCGCCGCTTCTGCAGGAGCTCCGCACGGCCATCCGCCACGGGGACGCCCAGGCCATCCAGAGGATCGGCCATACGCTTGCGTCCACCGCGTCGCGGCTCGACGCGCCCACCCTCGAGCGCCTGGCCCGAAGCCTCGAGGCCGCGCACGACGGCGACCTCGGACCCGCAAGCGACCTCGCCGCGGCCGTGGAAGCCCAGTGGCCCGACGTCGCAAAGCGGGTCCGAGCGTGGCTTGCGCAGCTGCCGGCCGCATGAATCCTAGACCGCGCCGGGCGCGCAGTCGAGAGCGATGCGCAGGTCGGGATTCCCCATGGAATCGCTGCGCGCTTCCACGTCGTCCTTGGCCGCTTGCCGCGCTCTTGAGCGCCCGCTGGAACTTTGGCCCCTCGCACAGGTGCCCGGCGCCGCTGCGCGGCGTCGACCTGCGCTCGCCTCCGGAGGGACATCGCTCTTGCCGCGCCTCGCGCGGCAAATCGCTCGTCCTCCTCGCGCACTTTTGAGCGCCCGCTGGAACTTTGGCCCCTCGCACAGGTGCCCGGCGCCGCTGCGCGGCGCCGACCTGCGCTCGCCTCCGGAGGACATCGCTCTTGCCGCGCCTCGCACGGCAATCGCTCGTCCTCCTCGCGCACTTTTGAGCGCCCGCTGGCGCTCAAAAGTGCGCAGGTCAGGATTCGAACCTGAGAACCACTAAGGACCAGACCCTGAATCTGGCGCCGTTGACCAAGCTTGGCTACCTGCGCGGCAAGGGGCGGAATCGGGCTCGGATAGTTAAACGTTCCCCGCCAGGATCTCCTGCGCCCGGCTCACGCGCACGTTGCCCTCGCGCACCATGCGCTCCGCGACGGCTTCCACCTGGTCGCCCCGCGCGCCGGCCATGATCGCCACGTTTCTCGCGTGCAGGGCCATGTGGCCCTTCTGGATTCCCTCGTCGCAGAGCGCCCGCACGGCCGCCACGTTCTGCGCGAGGCCCACCGAGGCGACGACGCAGGCGAGCTCCCCCGCGCCGGCCGTGCCCAGGATCTTGAGCGCCACGCGAGCCGTCGGGTGCACCTTCGTCGCGCCCCCGACGACGCCCAGGGCAAGCGGAAGCTCGATCTCCGCGGCAAGATGACCCTCGGGCGTGCGTCGCGCGCGCGTGAGGCTGCGGTAGCGGCCGGTTCGGGCGGCCCACGCGTGGGCACCCGCCTCCACGGCGCGCGTGTCGTTGCCCGTCGCGGCGACCACCGCGTCGATTCCGTTCATGACGCCCTTGTTGTGCGTGGCCGCGCGCCAGGGATCGGCGTCGGCGAAGGCGAACGCGCGCACCATGTCCTCGACGACGCGCGCGCCGCCCAGAAGGTCGCGATCGAAGACGGCGCTCGCGCGTGCGAGGCGTCGGTCCGCGTAGTTCGACAGGATCCGCAGCACGGCCCGTCCGCCCGAGAGCTCCGCGAGGATGGGCGCGAGCGACTCGCAGACGGTGTTGACGGCGTTTGCGCCCATGGCGTCGCGCACGTCTACGAGCAGGTGCACGACGAGCATGGTGCCCTCGGGCGTCGCGACCGCCCGCGATTCGACGCCCTGGAGGCCCCCGCCCATGCGGACCATCGTGCTCTTGGGATCATTCACGACGGATCGCAGGCGCGGCAGCGAAGCCTCGATCGCCTTGCCCGCGGCCACGGCGTCGGATACGTCGAGGATCTGCACTTGGCCGATCATGACGGGCGGGTCGGCCTGCGCGCGGAAGCCGCCGTGGTCGCGCGCCATGCGGGCCGCGTTGCTGGCCGCCGCCACGACCGAGGACTCTTCGATCGCCATGGGAACGAGAACGTCGCGCCCGTTCACGACGAAGTTCGTCGAGACGCCAAGCGGAAGCGCGTGCACGCCGATCACGTTCTCGATCATCGAGCTTGCGTCGGCGGGAGCGAGGCTTGCCGAAAGCGCGGCCGTCTCCTCCGCCGAGAGCTTGCACAGGCGCCCAATCGTGGCCGCGCGCTCGGGAAGCGCAAGCTTGTGGAAGCCCGGAATGCGGGAGGAAAACGGCGCGTCGGACACGCGGCCCGGCAGCCCCGTCAACCCTTTTATAGTCCCCGTTCCTTCGAGCGGCGATGCCGGTCGTGAAGCTTCGGTACTCCGAGCTCGTGGACCTTCTCGGAAGGAAGGTGCCGCGCGAGACGCTTCTCGACACGATCCCGATGCTCGGCGCCGATCTCGAGCGCGTCGAGGGGGACGAATGGGGCGTCGAGTTCTTTCCCAACCGGCCGGACCTCTACAGCCCGCCGGGCGTGGCGCGCGCGCTGCGAGCCTACCTCGGCCTGCGACCGGGCCTTGTCCGCTACCCCGTCGGCTCGAGCCGGTGGCGCGTCGACGTTGCGCCCTCCGTCCGAAAGGTGCGTCCGGTTCTCGTCGGGGCGCTTGTGGACGGCGTGCGCATGGACGACCGCCGCATCCAGTCGCTCATGGACCTTCAGGAGGATCTCCATTGGGGCCTTGGGGCGCGGCGTCGCAAGGTCTCGATCGGCGTGCACGACCGCGCGGCGCTCTCGCCGCCTCTGGCCTACGAGGCCGTGCCGCCGGACTCCGTCTCCTTCGTCCCTCTGCAGGGCGAGAAGGAGATGACGCTCCGCGAGATCCTGGCCGAGCACCCCAAGGGACGCGCGTACGCCCACCTGCTCGCCGGATCCCCGCGGTACCCCCTCCTTTGCGACGCCAAGGGCCAGGTGCTCTCGTTCCCACCGATCATCAACGGCACGCTTACGACCGTGACGGGGACCACTCGCGATCTCTTCGTGGACGTGACGGGCACCGACGAGATCGCGTGCCGCCGCGCGCTTGCGATCGTGGCGGCCCACTTCGCCGAGGACGGGGCGAAGCTCCGGGCCGTCACCATCCGCGCGGGCGCCCGCCGCGTCCGCACGCCCGACCTTTCGCCCTCCCGCCGCACGCTCGATCCCGCGCGCGCCCGCGCCCTCTTGGGCTTCGACCTGTCGCCCCGCGACATGGCCGCGTGCCTGGCGAGGATGGGACATCGGGCGAGCTTCTCGCGCGGCCGTCTTCGCGTCGAGAGCCCGGCGTGGCGAACCGACCTCTTGCACGAGGTCGACCTCGTGGAAGACGTCGCCATCGGCCACGGGTACCGCGAGGTGCCGGAAACCGCGCCGCGGTCGGTCACCTTCGGAGCGCCGCTTGCCAGCGAGCGCGTGGGCGAAGCCGCGCGCGAGGCGATGCTGGGGCTCGGGTACTCCGAGGTCATGACGCTCTCGCTCACGAGCGACCGCGAATCGCACGAGGCGTTGCACGTGCTGCGCTCCCGCGTGACGCTTGCCAATCCCATCACCGAGGACCACACGATCGTGCGCACGAGCCTCCTCCCAAGCCTCCTTTCCATCCTCCGCGCAAACGTGCGCCGGGACCTTCCCCAGCAGATCTTCGAGGTGGGAGATGTCGTGACGCCGGTGCCAAAAGGCCCGCCGGAGAACCGTCGCATGCTCGCGGCCGTGCGGATCGCGCCGCGCGCGAGCTTCACGGAGGCGAAGTCCCTGGCCCAGGCGCTCCTGCGCGACCTCGCCTTGCCCTGGCAGATCCGCGCGACCGAGCACGGCGCGTTCGTCGAGGGCCGCTGCGGCGGCCTCTTCCGGGACGACGAGCCGTGGGGCGTCTTCGGCGAGATCCACCCCCGCACCGTCGAAGCCTTCGGACTTGGGAATCCCGTGATCGCGCTCGAGCTTCGGCTTCCCCTGCGGCCGCTTGCCGAGGGCCCTGCCTAGGGCAGGGACTTGGCGCAGTATTTATGTACGTGTGCCATACTGTGTATTCTACAAGATTGCAGGGGGACGCACGTGCGCATCGACATTGGAAACGGCAAGATCCTGGGCACCAAGCGCGTGTCGCCCAACGGGCAGGTGAGCGGCTTTAGCGAATACGCGGGCCGCGAGGTCCTCGTCATCCTGCCCGACGAGACGCCGCGCGTGGAGATGGACCCAAGCGACGTCCTTCGGGAGATCGAGTACGCCACGCGCGAGCAGATGAAGCTCGCCTTCGAGCGCTACAAGCAGATGAAGGAGCGGTTCGAGACGCCCGAGAACGCCACGGCGCAGTTCCTGCGCTCGAACACGCCAAAATCGTTCCACAATCTTCTCGACAAAGTCGAGCGGTGGGTCGCCGAGCAGGTGGAACCCCCGCGACGCGGTCGCAAGGCGACCGCCAAGGAGGCGTAACCATGGTCGGAAAAACGGATCTCACACCCAAAGCCGCGTTCGTCGGAATCAAGACCGTCGACTCCCAAGGCCGCATCGGCGGGCTTGAGCCCCACGCGGGCAAGGATTTCCTCCTCATCAAGATCCCGCCGCTCGACGCCTCGTCCCTCGAGGAGCTTCCGCGCGCGCTCGCCGAGCTCCAGGACGAGTTCGAGGCACGCTACGCCGAGGCCCGCAAGGAGGCCGAGGAGAAGGTGCTCGAATGGCTGCGCACGCAGCCGCAGCTTGCCGGCACGGACGCCGACAAGTACGCGAAGTCGGCCTTCCGCGTCGCCGACAAGGCCGCGCAGTGGGCGGTGGACCGAAGCCCCGTGGGGCTCGCAAAGAAGATCTGGCCCGAGATCGAGGAGATCGCAACCGACATCCTCGCCAAGGCCGGCCGGAAGGCCGACGAAGCCGTCACGGCGGCCACGGGCGGCGCCAAGGCGCCGGCCAAAGAGGGCGGACCCTCCGGCCGCGGCGAGCACGCGCCCGGCGGCGCCACGAGCGGCGCGCACCGGCCGCCACGCTAGGCCCGCCCGGCCGCGGTGCCGTCCGCCGTGCCCCGTCCCTCAAAGCGCTTGGGACGCGGGCTCCAAGCGGCCCCCCATGGCCGCAAGACTGCTTCGCGGGAAGAAGACGAGCAACGGACAGAAGCACGACCACCGCACGGCCAAGGTCGTGGAGCTCATCGGAACCTCCAACACGAGCTTCGAGGACGCCGTGCAGAACGCGCTCGTGGACGCAAGCGACACACTGCGCGGGATCACGGGCGCCCACGTCGAGAACATGAGCGTTCGGTTCGACGGCTCCTCGATCGTCGAGTACAAGGTGAACCTGAAGATCGCCTTTGGCATTGAGCGGACGCCGCGCCCCTAGCGGGGCCCCACTTGCGGGCCCGACGCGCGGGGGAAGCTGCCCAGCACGCGGAGGAACGTCGTCCGCCCGGAAACCTCCGCGAGCGCCTCGCGGACGGGCGGATCGTCCGCGTGGCCGGCAAGATCGAGGTAGAACAGGTACTCGAACGGGCGGCCGCGCGAAGGCCGGCTCTCGAGCTTCACGAGGTTGACGCCTCGCCGCGCAAGCGCCTCGAGCACTCCGTGGAGGGCGCCGGGCGCGTCCTGCGTTCGTAACAGGAGGCAGGTCTTCTGCGGCCCGGGGCGGCGGGGCGCGGGCTCCTTTGCAAGAACGTAGAAGCGTGTCTGGTTGTCGGGCGCCGTCTGGATGCCCTCCGCGAGAACGGCAAGCCCGTACCGTTGCGCCGCGCGGCGGCTGGCCACGGCCGCGACGTCGGCGCGGCCGGACTGGGCGACCATGCGCGCGGCGCCGGCCGTATCCAGGTGCGCGACGAGCGCGCAGCCAAGCGTGCGCAGGAAGGCCTCGCACTGCTCGATGGCCTGTGGGTGCGAATGGACCTCGCGCAGACCCGCCCGCGTGGCGCCCGGTCGCGCGAGCAGGCAATGGTCGATGCGCACGACGACCTCGTCCACGATGGGAAGGTCATGGTTCCGCAGGAGGTCGTACGTGCGGTGGATGGAGCCGGCCAGCGAGTTCTCGATGGGAACGACCGCGCGGTCGACGGCGCCGCGCGCAAGCGCCGCAAAGACGTCGTCGAGCGTGGCGTAGCCCACCGCCTGCGGCTCGGCGCCAAGCGCGGAACGGAGCGCCTCCTCGCTGTAGGCCCCCTCCTCGCCCTGGAAAGCGGCCCTCACGACGGCGGCGCCCCCAACCGGCGGCGAAGCAGCCCCCGCTCGCGCCCGCGCGCAAGGTGCTCGACGAGCACACGCTCGACCTGGCCGGCGAAGGGCTCGTACTCTTCCATCCAGTAATGCTCCTTCTGGGCGCCCTTGGGGCCGTACTGGGGCCCGAAGGGGTTGCGCAGGTCGCACACGCGGTGCACGGGCTCGTGGTAGAGCGTGTCGTACGCTTCGAGGATGTGCGGATCCTCGGACGCCTCCTTGCCGTCCCACCAGTGTTCGAGGAGCCCAAGCGCGCAATCGGTGCCAAGCGCCGTGATGCCCAGGCAGTAGTCGGCGTGCGCGTTGGCGCGCTGGTTCTCGAGCAGGTTCTGCGCGATGCGCGGACCAAAGAGGGCGTGCATGCGCAGGCTCTCGGCGCTGCGGCTCGTGCCGAAGACGACGATGGGGGGCGCGATGTCGCGGCGGGGC
>DATLFM010000059.1 GCA_035541015.1 Candidatus Thermoplasmatota archaeon | reverse complement strand
GCGCGGCCGGCGGCGAGGATCGTGTTGACGTCCGTGTAGCTGCTGATGTTGCCGACGGCCATCGTGGGGATGCCCGCTTCGAGGCGCACGCGCTCGGCAAAGGGCGTCTGGAACTGTCGGCCGTAGACGGGCTTGCCGTGGGGAACGGTCTGGCCCGCCGACATGTCCATGACGTCGCAGCCGTGCTCCTTGAACAGGCGCGCGATGGCGACGGCCTCGGTGGCGTCGTTGCCGCCGGGCGCCCAGTCCGTGGCGCTGATGCGCACGCTCATGGGCTTGGATTGCGGCCACACGCGCCGCACGGCGTCGAACACCTCGAGCGGGAAGCGCGCCCGGTTCTCGATCGATCCGCCGTACTCGTCCGTGCGCTTGTTCGTAAGCGGCGAGAGGAACGTGGCCATGAGGTAGCCGTGCGCGTAGTGCATCTCGAGCCAGTCGAAGCCCGCTCTCTCGGCGCGGCGGGCGGCGGCGACGAAATCCTCGGTCGTCTTGTCCATGTCCTCGCGCGTCATCTCGCGCGGCACCTGGCTGTGCGGGAAGTACGGGAGCGCCGAAGGGGCGAGGATGGGCCAGTTGCCATCGGGGAGGGGCTCGTCCATGCCGCCGCCCCACGGAAGGCACGTGCTTCCCTTGCGACCGGCGTGGCCGAGCTGGATGCCCATCTTGGCTCGTGTCCACGTATGGGCGAAGTCGACCACGCGCTTCCAGGCGGCGACGTGCTCGTCCTTGTACAGGCCCGCGCAACCGGGCGTGATGCGCGCCTCCGGCGAGACGTCCGTCATCTCGGCAAGCACGAGGCCTGCGCCGCCCACGGCGCGCGACCCGAGGTGCACGAGGTGCCAGTCGTTGATCGCGCCGTCCGTCGCGCTGTACATGCACATGGGCGAGACGACGACGCGATTGTCGAGCACGACGTCGCGGACCTTGAAGGGCGTGAACAGGGGCGGCGGGGGCGGATCGAGCGGCACGGCGACGCCGGACTGCGCGGCCGCGCGCTGCGCGAACCAACGGTCCACCGCGGCGACGTACGCCTTGTCGCGGCGCGCAAGCTCGTCGTGCGTGACGCGAAAGCTGCGGGTGAGCAGGGAGAACCCGAACTGGATGGGCTCGTGCCGCATGTAGCGCTCGGTGTCCTCGAACCACGTGAGGCTCACGGCGGCGGCGCGCTGGAAGCTGTCGACCGTCGGGCGCCGGGTCGCCTCGTAGTCCTCGAGCGCCTTTCCGACCTCGTCGGGGTGGCGCGTCACGGCGGCCACGAGCGCTTGGGCGTCCTCCATGGCAAGCTTCGTGCCCGATCCGATGGAGAAGTGGGTCGTGTGCGCGGCGTCGCCAAGGAGCGCGACGTTGCCGGAGGACCAGCGGGCGCACTTGACGATGGGGAACTGGCGCCAGAGCGACTTGTTCTTGACGAGCGCGTGACCGGAGAGCTCCTTGGCAAAGAGCCTCTGGCAGTAGGCGATGGTGTCGTCCTCGCTGGCCTTGTCCATGCCCGCTTTTCGCCACGTGGCCTCGGTGGCCTCGACGATGAAGGTCGACATGCCCTCTTCGTAGCGGTAGGCGTGCACGCGCCAGAGCCCGTGCTCGTTCTCCTTGAAGTGGAACGTGAAGGCGGGGAACGGATACGTGGTCCCAAGCCACACGAAGCGATTGGGCCGAAGCTCGATCGTGGGGCGGACGTCCTTCTCGAGAAGCGCGCGAACCGTGCTGTTCGCGCCGTCTGCGGCCACGACGAGGTCGGCGGCCGGGAGGTCCGAAAGCGAGCGAATGTCGTTTTGGAAGGCAAGCGTCGCGCCAAGGTCGCGCGCTCGGCGGGCAAGGATGTCAAGGAGGACCTGGCGGGAGACGCCCGAGAATCCGTGGCCGGTGCTTCGTAGGACCTCGCCGCGATAGTGGATCTCGATGTCGTCCCAGTGCGCCGAGGCCGCTTCGATCCGGCCGAAGGTCTCCGGGTCGAGCGCCTCGAGCGTCTCCCGCGTGGCGTCGGAGAGGACGACGCCAAAGCCGAAGGTGTCGTCCAGGCGGTTGCGCTCCAGCACCGTTACGTCGTGCGACGGGTCCGCTTTGCGCAGGAGGATGGCCGTGTAGAGCCCGCCGGGCCCGCCGCCGACGATCGTGGTGCGCATGAGCCGCTACGGGTAGCCGTGGCGCGGTGTTAAACCTTTGCGAGCCGTTGCGCGCTCCGATGACGGTTCACGAGCTTGGGCACCTCGTCCTCTACGTCCGCGACGTCGAACGATCGCGTCGGTTCTATCGGGACGTGCTGGGTTGGCGGGACATCACGCCGCCGGGCGCGGGAATGCCCATCGCGCTGTTTTCCTCCGGACGCACCCACCACGAGCTTCTCCTCATCGAGGTCGGCGAGGACGCGCAGCCCGTCCCGACCGGCCGGCGGGTGGGCCTCTATCACTTCGGCCTCAAAGTGGGGACGACCGACGACGAGCTTCGCGCCGTGATGGCGACCCTTCGCGCAAACGGGGTCCCGGTGACGGGCGCGACCGACCACGGCGTCACGCACAGCTTGTACGTCAAGGATCCGGACGGGAACGAGATCGAGCTTTACATCGACGTTCAGCCGGAGGTCTGGCGCGATCGTCCGGAGGCCATCGTGGAGACGATGCGGCCGCTGCGGCTCTAGCGCTTGCGCCAGCGCGCCACGGTCGCCGCCGCGCCGACGACGGCAAGGGCCGCAAGCCCAGGCGCCGCGGGCGTTTGGTGCACGGCGGTATCCTCCCGCGCGCGCGGCGAAAGTGCCGGGTCGGGCTCCCGACCGGCATCCGGCGATGCCAACGGCGGCAGTGAATCGGTGCGGGCGCTCGGGGGCGGGTCCCGCGCCTCCGGCTCGCTTTCGCGGATCGTCTCGGTCTCCTTGGTTGGTGGAGGATCTTGCCGCGGAGGGTCCGGCTGGGGGGGCTCGCGGGCCGGCGGATTGGACGTCGGCTGCGGCTGCGGATCGATGCGCGAGGGAACCGGCGGCGGAGGCGTCCGCTCGTCGTAGGGCGCGAAGTTCCGCTGGTTGTTCGTGAACAGGGACGTTCCGGCGTCCGCGTGCGTGCGGTAGACCGCGAAGGCCCCCTCGCGGCAGCCGACGTCGAGCTGACGCGAGCAGCCCTCGGCGCGCCGCGCGATGGGCACGAGTGCGTCGAGCAGGCCGTCGTTGTCCACGTCGGCAAGGACCGGGCCCCGCATGGATTCCCAGCCGCCCGCGGGCAAGGGGACAAAGCCGCGCTCCGAGCCGTCGGCGAGCGCGTAGAGGCCAAGCCCGTCGACGTGCCGTTGCCGGGAGACGAGGATCTCAAGGCCGGGCTCCTCCGGCAGGAAGTCGGCGACGACGAAGTTCTTGTTGCTCCAGCGCGCGTCCACGCGCGTGTGCCAAAGGACGCTTCCGTCCCTTCCGCTGGCGGCCCACAGGTTGGCCGGACCCAACGCCTGCCAACGTCCGGGCTTGTGTCCGATCGTGTTCCAATCGAGCGTGACGACGTCGAGCACGCCGTCGCCGTCCACGTCGTACGCGACGGGACGGTTGTTCCACAAAGGATGACCGAAGGGGTACTGGCGGGCCCACAGGACGGTGCCGTCGGCGCGCACGAGGGCGTAGAGCGCGTGCTGCCGCCGCATCCAGTCGGGATCGTTGGGGTCCTCGACGGCGACGCGGGCGCCGACGAAGATCTCCCGCCGACCGTCCCCGTCGAGGTCCTGGACAAAGGCTCCGATGGGGATGCTGCCGGGATGCGCGCCCAAGGCCTTCGTTTCGAGCACCCAGCGGACGCGCCCGCTGCGCGCGTCGTACACCGCGACCTGCCCGCCGTCGGTCGTGAACACGGCCTCCAGCGTGCCGTCGCCGTCGAGGTCGCCGACCCAGGGGCCGCTGTTGCCGTCGAACCAGTGCGTCATCCAACGCAGCGAGCCGGAGGCGTCGATGGCAAAGTGGGCCGGTTGGTCGTCGTTCTGGGCAAAGAACCAGACCTCGCCCGTCCCGGCGACGTCGGCCGCGTAGGCGTGGCCGTCGCTTCCCCGTTCCATGGCGGAGGGTAACCACGCCGCCTTCCGGGCGTACTCGGGATCGAGGTCGGGGCCGTGCGTCGAGACCGTCCAGAGGGGCTCGAGGCGGAAACGGAAGGCGTGGCTTTGCCAGGGATCGAACTCGAAGAGCGTGAGGTACGAGGCGCTGTTGTGGATCGCGACGTTGGTGCGCCCGTTGCCCGTGAGATCGCCCACGGTCACGCCGGCAAGCTCGCGCGCGCGCCAACCGGGGGGCAACGGCATGGAGAGCTCGGCCAGGACGACTCCTCGGCGAGGGTCGATCACGTACGCCCGGTTGTTGTCGTTGTTGGCCACGATCTCCGGGACGCCGTCGCCGTCGACGTCGAAGAGGGCAAACGACGCGGTGTCGAAGGCCTCGAAGGGTGCGTGGCTTCCGGCGCGGTCGGAGGCGATGACGCGGACGAGGGTGAGCGGAAGTTCGTTTTCGTCGTGCAGGGGCGCGGCGGTTCCGGCCAGGCCCGCAAGAACGATCATCAACGGAACGGCAAGGGCGCGGGAAGCCGGCACGACGCCGCGATGCCACGGCGGCGTCTTTCGGCTGTTGGGACAACGCCAGACCGGCCGAGGATCGTCCGCGCCGGCACGCCATCAGGTCTCGAACAAGGAACGCGCGACCACGTCCCGGAGCACCTCGCTTGTGCCCTCGTAGATGCGAAGCGCGCGCACCTCGCGGTACAGCCGCTCGACGGGGGAACCGGCCACCGTGCCCTGTCCGCCGTGCACCTGCAGGGCGAAATCCACGATCCGCTGCGCGGCCTCCGTGGCAAACAGCTTCGCCTGCGCCGACTCCGTCGTGACGCGCTCCTTGCCGGCGTCGGCAAGCCAGGCGGCGCGGTAGACGAGAAGGCGCGCGGCCTGGAGATCCGTGGCAGCCTCGGCCAGGCGCCAACGCAGACCTTGGTTCTCGCCGAGGGCACGCCCGAACTGCCGCCGGCTCTTGGCTCGCGCAAGAGCGAGGTCGAGCGCGCGCGAGGCCATGCCGCAGGCCGCGGCGGCCACCGTGGGCCGCATGCGGTCGAGCGTGGCAAGGGCGAGCTTGAATCCCTCGCCGCGGCGGCCCAGGATGGCGTCGGGGGGCACGCGGACGCCGTCGAAGCGGACGGTGCCGATGGGGTGGTGGGCAAGGAGCCGCAGCGGCGTGACCGAGAGCCCCGGCGTGTCGCCCGGGACAAGGAACGCGCTCACGCCCCGGTGGCCGCGCTCGGGATCGGTTTTCGCGAAAACGGCGTAGAGGTCCGCAAGACCGGCGTTGCTGATGAAGGTCTTCGTGCCGGAGAGGGTCCAGCCCTCGGGCGTCTCGCGGGCGAGGCATTGCATGGAGGCGACGTCGCTTCCGGCCTCCGGCTCGGTCACGGCAAAGGCGGCGATGGCGCGGCCGTCGGCCACGCGGGGAAGCCAGTGGCGCCGCTGGGCGTCCGTGCCGGCAAGGGTGATCGGAAGCGAGCCCAACCCCTGCAGGGCGAGCATTGCGTCGGCAAGGCCGGAGCCGTAGGCGATTCCTTCGCGGACGCTCGCGACGGAGCGCACCTCCACGGTCTCGCGTTCGCCGCCGAAGGCCTTGGGAACGACGGAGCGCAGGAAGCCCTCGCCGGCAAGGGCCGCAACGCATCGCCGCGCGGCGGCGGGGAGGTCGTGCTCGGCTTGCTCTTCGAGGGGTTCGAGCTTCGACACGGAGAACGCCCGCGCGCGCTGCAACAGGTCGCCGTGCCGGGTTTCGAGATACGGATCGACGGGATCGACCGTCACGTCGACCGCCTCGCGTGGGCATAGCGTGGAGGCCGCTTTTGGCGGAAGGCCTCGTAGGCTTCCCGGAAGTCGGGCGAGAGCATGCATTGGGCTTGGACCTTGGCGTCCCACGCCAACGCCTCCGCGAGCGTCGCGGACGCCTGCTCGTCGAGCGTCCGTTTCGAGATCGCAAGGCCCTGGCGCGGGCCCTCGGCTAAGCGATGGGCCAACGCGCGGGCCTCCTCCTGGAGCCGTTCGGCGGCGACGACGCGATGGTACAGCCCGATCCGCTGGGCCTCTTCGGGGCTCACGAAGTCGCCCAGCAGCAGAAGCTCCGTCGCGCGTCCGAGGCCCACGAGGCGAGGGAGCCGGTGGCAGGCGCCCATGTCGGCGGCCGACAGGCCCGCTTTCACGAACAGGAAGGCGATCCGGGCGTTCGGGGTGGCGAGCCGGAAGTCGGAGGCGACCGCAAGCGCCGCGCCGGCGCCGGCGACGGTTCCGTTGAGGGCGGCCACGATGGGTTGCGGGCAGGCCCGCATGTTTGCGACGACGTCGCAGGTGAGCCGCGTGAAGTCGTGCAGCTCTTCCGGCGATCGCGCAAGGAGCCTGCCGATGATGTCCTCCACGTCGCCGCCCGAGCAGAAGCCGCGGCCCTCGCCGGTGAGGACGACGGCGCCAAGATCGGGCCGTTCCGCCAGAGCCGCGAAGTTGTCGCGCAAGCCTTCGTAGATCTCGAACGTGAGCGCATTCAACCGCTCGGGCCGCGACAGCGTGAACGTCGCGATGCCGTCCTGTTCGTGGTACCGTAACCCGGCAGGCGAAACGAAGCTGGTCAAAGCGCCACCGCCGCGACGGCTCGGATTTCGACGAGCGCGCCTTCCTCCAGAAGCCCGGCGACGGCCACCAAAGTCATGGCGGGGTAGTGGCGGCCGAGGCGGCTCTTCCAGATCGAGGCAAGCTTCGGGCGAGCGGCCCGGTAAGCGGCAAGGTCCGTGACGAAGACGGTCATCTCGACGAGGTCCGCGGCCGATCCCCCCGCGGCCTCCACGACCGCAAGCACGTTCTCGAGCGCCTTGTCGAATTGCGCGGCAAAGTCCGTCGAGACGACGCGCCACGTGCCGTCCCCCGCGGGTGTAGCCCCGACTTGTCCTGCGACGAAGAGGAGGTCGCCCGCCGCGACGCCGTGCGAGAAGCCCTTGGGGGGACCCAGCGCAGGCGGATTGACGATGCGTGGCTTCATGCGAGACCTCCTGGAGGAACCGAAAGCGCCTGGCCGTTTGTCTTGTCCGAACCGGGGCCCAGGCAGGAGAGCACGACCGAAGCGACGTCTTCGGGCTCCAGGAGACGGCCGCCGGGATTCCCGCGGAGGACGCGCTCGAGGAGCTCGCCGCGGCTTCGCCCCGTCGCGCGCATCATGACCTCGAGGTTCTCGTCCGTCATGCGCGTGTTCACGTACCCGGGACATACGGCGTTCGCCGTGACCCCGGTTCCGGCAAGCTCGTGCGCGAGGCTCCGGGTGAGGCCCACGACGGCGTGCTTGGACGCCGCGTAGGCGGCGATGTACGGGCCGCCTTCGAGGCCCGCCACGCTTGCCACGTTGACGACGCGGCCCCATCCGCGCGCGAGCATGGGCGGCAGCGCGACCTGCGCGCAGTGGAACGTGCCGTGGAGGTTCAAACGAAGGTGAAGGTCCAGAAACTCGGTCGTCGTCTTGAGAAACGGCGCGCTTCGTCCCACGCCGGCCGCGTTGACAAGGACGTCGGGCGGGCCCAGCGCCTCCGCCGCGCGCGCGTGCGCGCGCTCGACGGCGGAACGGTCGGTGACGTCGCACGGGACGGCGACGGCGTCCACGCCGGCGTCGCGACACTCGCGCGCCACGGCGTCGATCTCGTCGACGGTGCGCGCGCTTGCGCAAACGGCGAAGCCCTCCTTCGAGAGGGCCAGAGCGCATGCGCGGCCGATTCCGCGCCCCGCTCCCGTCACCCACGCGACCCGGCGCACGCCGGGCAAACGAGCGGGATGGATAAAAGGCGTGCGAAGCCGCTTGCGGCGGTGGGACTTGTCCCTCAACGCAATTGGCCCGCGCCAACGACAAACGGTCGCATGGGCTTCGTCTATTGGGGCATTGGGCTCATCATCCTGGGTTTGCTCATCGGGCTTCTGGGCGGTCCCTTTGGAGGGACGATTTCGAACATCGGCTGGCTCCTGCTGATCGTGGGGGTCGTGCTGGCCGTGCTCGATTTCCTCACGGGACGAAGGGTCCGGGCCTACCCTTGAGAAGGCGGTGACGTAGAAAGCTTATAAGGGGGCAAGGCCACTCGGCCGCCATGCGGGCACTGGGAGCAGGCCTCATCGTGGCGGCCGTCACCCTCGCGGGCTGCTTGGGCGGCGACAACGTCGAGCAACAGTCCATTTCCACCGAGACGGCGATCTCGCTGCCGGCCGGTCTTTCGATCCACGTCGGCGAGAAGGCCGTCGTCCGCGACGTCGCGACCGTTTTGGGCTCCGCGCCCAAGATGGTCGAGCGTCTCCTTGGAAACCGCGGCGGCGAGCCCACGCTTGGCGTGACCGAGTCGGGCGCCATCTTCGTGGCCTCCGGCGACATGGTCATGCGCTCGCGCGATGGCGGCGCCACCTGGGAGAAGGTGTTCGAATTCGGTCCCGTCCGCCTGCCCGTCGCGGCGCCCGTGGTCGGTTCCGACCCGGTCCGCAACTTCGACCCCATGCTGTGGGTCGACCGCGAGACCAACATGATCTGGAACGCGCCCATGTACCCGCCGCTTGTCTGCTCGTACGGCACGATGTCGACCGACGACGGCGAAACCTGGTTTGAGCACCCGGCCCAGTGCGGCTTCGAGCCGCCGATGGATCACCAGAAGATCGCCATCGGCCCGCCGGCTGCAGGCGGCCTGCAACCGACGGGAAGCTACTCCAAGATCCTCTACTACTGCTGGAACCAGCTCATTGCCACCAAGTGCAGCGTCTCCACCGACGGGGGCCTCACGTTCCTTCGCACCGTCACCATCGCCGACTCCACCCAATGCGGAGGCATCAACGGGTCGCCGGCGCCCGCGCCCGACGGCACGGTCTACGTACCGCTGGGCCGCAACTGCGGCAAGCCCGCCGTCGCCGTGAGCCGCGACAACGGCCAGACGTGGAAGGTGAACATCCTCGACGACGGCGGCCTTGGAAACGAGGAGATCGACCCGGACATCACGGTCACGCCCGACGGCACCGCCTACTACGTCTACCGCGCCAAGGCCGATCACCGCATCTACCTCCTGCGCTCGACCGACGGCTTCGAGACCGTCCAGGGACCCTTCCTCGTGTCGCCGCCCGACGTGACGAGCACGAACTTCGTCGCGATCGCAAGCGGCGACGACGGCCGCATCGCCGTCGCCTACCTTGGCACCCGCGACACGGACGCAAACGCCGGCCGGGCCGAGCCCGAGACGAAGTGGTACCTCTTTGCAACCTTCAGCTTCGACGCCGCGGAAGCCCAGCCCACGTTCGTCACAACGCAGATTAGCGCGCCGGAGAACCCCGTGCAGATCGGCTACATCTGGCAGGGCGGCGGCGGCGACCCCGGCCGCAACATGCTCGACTTCATCGACGCCGTGGTGGGACCCGACGGCCGCTTCGTCGTCGCCTTCACGGACGGCTGCACGGCTGACTGCGACGGCAACCCCGAGGCGACGCAAGGCAACAGCCGCGCTCGCGACACGGCGATCGCCATCCTCGAGTCGGGGCCCAGCCTCTACGCGGCCCGTGGCCTGCTGGATGCGCTGGGCATCGGCACGAGCCCCGCGGGCCGCTAGGCGGAACCCCGCCGGCGGATCCACCGTGGCGGCGTGACGTCGGGAAGCCTCGCCTGCGAGGCCACGAGCGGACCCGCGGCGGAGCCGGAGAGCCAGCGGAAGACGGAATCCTCCGTGTAGCCGAAGGGGGAGAGCAGGGTCTCCACCGACCGCGCCAGCAGGCGAAGGTACGACGGCACGTCGTAGTCCCTCGTTCCGTCGGAGACGAACTCCGTCGGCACCGCGCGCCCCCCGTGGGCCCCTTGGGACCGCAGCAGCACGTACGTCACGTATTCCCCCGGCCGACGGGCAAGCCCCGCGTCGCGCAGGCGGGAGAGCGCCGCGCGCGAGACCGTGCGGGTCGCGTAGTCGTCCACGTCCATGCGGGCCTGCGTGCATACGCCAAGGTCCCGCGCGCTCACCTCCCTGCGGCGCAGCGCGTCGGCGGCCCGCCGGACCGGAACGAGGGCGTGGGGGATGCAGGCGAGGAAGTCCTCGGCATGGTCGGCCTGCGCAAACGTGCCGAGCATGGCCTGCTGCGCGTCGCGGACCCAGCGCGGCGTGCTGTGGCGCTGCACCTCGATGCCCCGGACCTTAAGAGAACCGTCCTCGAACTTTCCGTAGTAGCGGTTCGGGACGCCCACCTCGCTTGCGGTCGAGTGCGTCTTGCTGGGCAGGAGCACGAGCCAGCGGTAGACGCCCTCGACGTCCATGGGCACGCCCACGTCGTCCGTCACGCGTCGGACGAGCCGCAGCGCCTGAGCCCGCGTCACGCCGGGCTTGTGAAGGAACACGCAATCCGTAAGCGCGTGCACCATGGCAAACCCCTCCGCCTGCGCGATCTCGCGCGCGCGGGTCATGCCGGCGCGGCTTAGGCACTGGATGGCCTGGTGCACCTCCGCGCACCCGAAACGCGCGTGGCGGTAGCGGAAGTAGCCAAAGCAGACGACGCCCAGGGCCTTGTGCTCCGACTTCACCGCGCGCGCCTTGGCCAAAAGCGCGAGATCCACCGGAAGCCCGGAGGCCTCCTTGCGCAAGATTGCCTTCACGTAGCGCCGGTGCGGCCAGAGCCGGCGGAGGATCTCCGCCTGGTGCCCGTACCGCTTCGTGCAGACGCGGCGCCCAAGCTCGGGGATCAGGGGGCCCTCGGGACAGCAATCGCAGCCGATCGTGTCGGAGGAGAGGTTGTGCCGCACGACAAGGCTCGGGTAGTAGCCCGAGAAGTCGCACGCGACCACGTCGTCGTACACGCCAGCCTCGGGAACCATGATCTGCCCGCCGCGGTCGACCGCGCACAGCGTCGCCGCGTCCTTCCAGTCCTCGGCCAGGTTCCGCTTCCACGGAAGCGCGACGCCCCAGTCGGTCGCAAGGTCGATCTGCATCTGCTGGAGGCCGTAGCCGGCCCCGTTGCGGCTTGCGTCCTGCGGGCGGCGGTTGGAGACGCGGGAGAGGTAGACGATGCCGTGGAGGTCCTCACGCTCGTCGTGGCCGTCGAGCGTCTTCTTGGAGAGGTCGATGTGCCAGCGACCGCGCAGGTAGTACGCGTTCGTCCGGAACCTCCACCGGCCGTAGGTCTGGATGCTCTTCTCGCGCTGGTCGGGCCGGTCGGGCGAGGGGTCCGGATCGCGGCCCAACCGCACGCGGTCCTCGAGGCCAAGCGCGCGGATGCGGTGCAGCAGGAACGGAACGTCCCACGCGTCGCCGCCGCGCGTCAGGATCACGTCGGGGTCCTCCTCGCGGATCCGCCGGTCCAAGGCCAGAAGCGTCTCGCGCTCGGCGCGGGGATCCCCCGGAGCGCGGCACGAAAGCGTCTGCGACCCGAAGGTGACGGAAACGAGGGGGTCCTCGAAGCGGGGCGCAGGCCCCGTCGTCGCGGCCTGCACGCAAAGGCGCGCCGTGGAAAGCCGCAGGTCCGGATAGCCGAAGGTCCAACGGTCCTCGTCGGGCGCGATCGCAAGCACCGGGCCGGAGGGCAAGACGCGCAGACGGCAGAGGAAGAACAGGCCTCGCTCATGGGCCCACCGGCAGGCGGGATCGTGATCCACGTCGAAGAAGAGGAGGCCCTTCGTTCGCGTGGCGCGCCGAAGGTCGGTGGCGACGGCGTGCAGGCTCGAGAGCCGCTTGGGGCGCACGCGCAGCACGGGCTCGGGCGGACCGCGCAGCCACAGGGATTGCTTCGCGCGCCAGGTGGACTCGACGCGCGGATCCCGGGCGAGCCAGCGCTCCGCCTCCTCGAGGGTCGAGGTCTCGGCCTTCACGCAAAAGTCAGGCCGGTAGGGCACGAAGCTCCGGTGCATCCGGGAGCCGAGCTTGACCCACACGACCAAGCCGCTGCGGTGCGGGTGCGGGTACGCGTCGAACAACCAGGCCGGCGTCTGCGAGGGCAAGGCAAGCCTCCTCCAACTGCGATCGGACCACCTCCAGCTCCGCGCGCGTCCGGTCGAGCTCGCGCATCCCCTCGAGCAGCATGGCCAGGAAGACGGGACGCTCGAAGTCGAGGTGCGGCCGGCGGTTGATGGCGTTGCCGTGGCGGCGCGCGCGGCAGACGAGCTCGTCGAACCACGTCTGCTCGCCGGGCGCAAGCTCCGCGCGGAAGGCCGCGTAGCGCTGCACGAACGTGTCGAGCGCCATCGTCGTGGTCGGCGTGGATTGGCCCATGCTCGACGGTTCCGACGCGCGCGGCTAAGCGCCTTTCCGCGAGTCGGCCGAAAGTGTGCGGCCCAACACCTCCTGCCGCGCGACCGCCTGCCGCGCGATGGCCGCAAGCTCGGGGAGCGTGGCGCTCCACCGGCGAAGATCCACGCCAAGCAGGATCGGAACCGCGTGGCGCGCGGCCAGGCCCGAAAGGTGCGATAGGCCGTACGTGACGTAGTCGACCTGCTCCCAATCGGCAAGCTCCTCGGTCGAGAAGAGCGCGTCGAAGGGCAGCACGAGGACGAGCGACGTCCGCGTCGTCGAGAGCTTCTGGCTGAGGTGCTTGGTGAGGACGGCATCCCATTGGAACGGGGTCATGCACCGTTTCACGAGCACGCGATCGGCGCCTTCGTCGGCGGCAAACCCTCGAACGAGGTTCTCCTCGGCAAAGTCGTACGGGTCGAATCCGTGGTCCCCGTCGCACCAGAGGACGTGACCGTGCGGGTCCCTGTGCACGGCGCGGTGGGCGAGGGTCTGGAAAAGGCGCCGCGCCGCGTTCCGGGGGGCGTCCACGAGGCAGAGGCCGGGTTCGAAGAGGCGATCCACGGCTTCGACCGCGCGCCGGGCGGCAAGAGGGTTTTGAGGAGGTGGCCGAAACTGCGGCGCAAGCGTTGTCACGAGCGCTACGCAATGGCTGGACGTCGTTAGTCGGCGGACCGCTCGGCGGCGCGGCGCAGGCGGTCGAGGACGGCCGCTCCCACGCCCTCCTCGGACATGCGCTGGACCACGATCACGTCGTAGCCGAGACGGTCGAGGTCCCGAAGCGACGCAAAGAGCGAGCGCGCCCAACGATCCACGTCGGCGTAGCCTCCCGGGACCACGACGTTCTTGCCGGCGGGGGCATGCTCGCGCGACGCCAACACGGCCACGCGTCGGCCCTGCCGCTCCAAAGCCTCGACCAGGCTCTGGGTCGCCCTTGCGTCCGGCTCCACGATGACGACCTCGGCGCGCGGAGCGTAGTGCCGATGGCGCATGCCCGGCGAGCGCGCCACCGCTTCCCCGCTCCCTTGGGCCACCTGCCCGACGACGCGCTCGATCGCAACCTTGGAAACGCCGCCGGGGCGCAGGACGACGGGAGGATCCGACAGGACGCTTACGACCGTCGATTCCACGCCGACCTCGCACGGCCCGCCGTCGAGATACACGGCCACGGCGTCCCCCAGATCCTCCACCGCGTGATCGACCCGCGTCGGGCTCGGGCGGCCGGAGCGATTCGCGCTTGGCGCGGCCACGGGAACGCCCGCCTCCGCAAGGAGCGCGCGCGCGACCGGGTGAGCCGGCACGCGAACGGCCACCGAATCGAGCCCGGCGGCCGCGACTGCGGGCAGCGCCGGAACGCGGGGAACGACTAGGGTGAGAGGCCCAGGCCAGAACGCGCGCGCCAAGGCGTCGGCCGCGGAAGGCCACCGCGTCGCAAGCGACCGCGCCATGCGGAGGTCGACGGCGTGGACGATGAGCGGGTTGTCGGGGGGGCGGCCCTTGGCGGCGAACACCTTCCGCACGGCCGCCTCGTCGAAGGCGTGGGCGCCCACGCCGTACACCGTCTCGGTCGGGAACACGACGAGATCGCCTCGACGCAAGGCCTCCGCGGCCTGCGCCAACGCGTAGGCGTCCGGGACGCGCGGACGAGGGGACACGCGCCGCCATGCGCCTTCCCCGCTAACCGCATTGCGCCGCGTCTTCCGCAGGCTTGATATACGTGGAATCGATCGGCTGCCATGGCGCCCCCGACGGCCCCCCTCGTCGGCATCATCATGGGAAGCCGAAGCGACTGGGAGACGATGCGCCACGCGAGCCAGACGCTCGACGAGCTTGGCGTTCCCCACGAGTGCCGCGTCGTGAGCGCGCACCGCACGCCCGATCTCCTTTTCGAATATGCGCAGACGGCGGCCGAACGGGGCCTTCGCATCCTCATCGCAGGCGCCGGCGGCGCGGCGCACCTCCCGGGCATGGCGGCCTCGAAGACCGACCTTCCCGTCCTTGGCGTTCCCGTGGCCTCCCGGCACATGAACGGCCTCGATTCGCTCCTCAGCATCGTGCAGATGCCCCGCGGCGTGCCCGTGGGCACGCTTGCAATCGGCGAAGCCGGCGCCGTGAACGCGGCTCTCCTTGCCGCGCGCATGCTCGCCGTCGACGATCCCGCGCTTGGAGGGCGCCTCCGCGAGCGTCGCGAGGCGGCGGCCAAGGCCGTGCGGGAGGAGAAGCTTTGATCCTGCCGGGCGCAACCCTCGGTATCCTGGGCGGCGGCCAACTGGGCCAGATGATCGCAATGGAAGCCCGACGCCTGGGCTACCGCGTTGCCGTCCTCGACCCTGATCCCCAATGCGCCGCCCGCCCGTGGGCCGACGACTTCGTGCAAGGCGCCTTCCACGACGCCGACGCTGCCGTGCGCCTGGCGGAGCGCGCCGACGTCGTCACGCTCGAGACCGAGCACATCCCTGCGCCGGTCCTCGAAGCGGTCGAGAAGGTGCGGCCCCTGCATCCCTCCTCGCGCGTGCTCGCCGTCGTCCAGGATCGCTTGCGGCAGAAGGAGTTCCTCGCCAAGCACGGTTTTCCCACGGCCCCCTTCCGCCCCGTCGACGACGAGCAGGGCGTCCGTGCGGCGCTGCGCGAGCTTGGCGCGCCCATCGTCCTCAAGACGCGCCGCGGCGGCTACGACGGAAAGGGGCAGGCCGTCGTGAAGGGACCCGACGAGGCGGCCGACGCGTGGCGCCGAATCGGCCAGGCGCCCGCCGTCGCGGAAGCCTTCGTGCGGTTCGACCGCGAGCTCTCCGTCCTCCTCGCCCGCGCGCACGACGGCGAGGTCCGCATCTACCCGCTGGCCGAGAACGTGCACCGGCGCGGCATCCTGCATACGACGGTCGCTCCCGCCCGCGCGCAGGCGTCGCTCGTCCAGGAAGGGTACGCCCTGGGCCAGGCCATCGCGCAGGCGCTCGACCTTCGCGGCATGCTCGCCGTGGAGACTTTCGAGGCGCAGGGCCGCCTCGTCGTGAACGAGCTTGCGCCGCGCACCCACAACAGCGGCCACACCACCTTTGGCGCCTCCTCCGTCTCGCAGTTCGAACAGCACGCGCGGGCGGTCCTCGGGCTGCCTCTGCGCGAGCCCACGACGCTCTCGCCGGCGGTCATGCTGAACCTCCTGGGCGACCTTTGGGAGGGCGGCGCGCCCGACTGGCGGCCCGTCCTTGCCGAACCCCGCGCCCGCCTCCACCTGTACGGAAAGAAGGACGCGCGGCCGGGCCGCAAGATGGGACACGTGCTCGTGCTCCACGCCGACCCCGCGCAGGCGCTTTCGATCGCGCAGCGCCTGCACGAGACGCTGTCAAAAGGCGCCGATCCCCGGTGACAGGGGAAGATCGGAGCAACAATCTCTTTAAGAAGGGTGTCCCACTGCGGCAGCCCATGAGGATCCACCCCTTCCTCGCGCTCGCCTTGACGGTCGTCCCGGTCGGCCTGGCCGGGTGCCTGGCGCCCGCCGAGGAACCCCTCGACGCCGACGTGCTGCCGCTGCCCCTGGATCCGCCCCCCGCCTTTGGCGTTCCCGGATCCCTCGGGTTCCGGACGGTCCTTGGACCGCCCAACCTGCGCGCGCCCGAGCCCACGCTTGGCATTCCCTGGAACACGGACAACGTCTTCTACCACGCGGGCTTCCGGACGTTCCGAATCACCTTCGACGCCGCAGGCGAAGCGACCTGGACCGACGTAACGGCCCCGTACCAGGTCCCGATCAACCTCGATCCCATGCTCCACGTCGACCCCGACACGAACCGCATCTGGGCCGGCGGACTGCACGGCATCTGCAGCGTCATGATGTACAGCGACGACGACGGCGAAAGCTGGACACCCACGCGCAACATGTGCAGCGGCAAGGACTTCGACCACCAGTCGATCGGAAGCGGCCCCTCGCCCGCGCCCCTTGCAGGGACCCTCTACCCGCACACGGTCTACTACTGCGCCCAAGGCGGCACCATCAGCTGCGCCACGAGCCAAGACGGCGGCGCCACGTGGGGCCCGTTTGTCACCGAGACGACGCCCTGCCGCGGCTTCCACGGACACATCCGCGTAAGCCGCGTGACCGGCATGATGGCGCTTCCCGTCCCCGACTGCGGAGGCAACCTCGGCATGCTTGCCACCTACGACGGCATCACGTACGTCGCCAAGATCGTCCCGGACTCGCACCGGTGGACAAACGGCTTCGACTCCGCCCTCCAGTTCGGCCGCGAGGAAGGCTGGCTGTGGTACGCCATGGCAAGCGAGCACGGCATCTACGCCTCGCTCTCCAAGGACGACGGCGACACGTGGGAGACGATCGGCGAGGGCATGGGCGTGCCCGGAACGCACTACCTCGACATCGGGCAATTCCACGACCCGCCCGTCGTCTCGGGCGTCTTCACGAACATCGAAGTGGGCGACGACGACCGCGCCGCCGTGAGCTTCCTCGGGCTTGAAGGCCGCCCCGGGGCCGACCTCGAGTTCCTCCGCTCGAAGGACATCTACCAATGCGTCGAGCGCCAGGACGAGCTCGTGTGGCACTACTACGTCGCCTTCACCTACGACGCCGGCCAGACGTGGCGCGTCGAACGCATCAGCGAAGACCCCGTCCAGGTCGGCGGCATCTGGGACGTCGTGAGCGGCGGCAGCGGGCGATGCCGAAACCTCCTCGACTTCAACGGCATGGCCCTCGATTCCCTCGGCCGCGTCCACATCTCGTGGGCCGACGGCTGCGTCGACGAATGCGCGCAAACCGCGCAGCCCGACACAAACGGCTACCGCACGCGCGAAGCGCGCCTGTTCCGACAGGAGACCGGAATGGGACTCTTCGCGAAAGCGGACGCGAACAACGCAGCCGCGGCGGGCGGAGCAACGGCTGGCAAGACGCCCGGACTGCGGTTGCCAGGCTTTGCGCTCGGCTGAGAAAAGCCGCGGTTCCTAGCGGCGGCTGGGGGTGGCGGCCTCGGGAACGAGCCCCAGTTGCCGCAGCATCCCGGCGACGTCGGCCTCGGCCCACCGCTCGACGATGCGCCCGCCTTGGATGCGGAAGAGGTGGATCGCCGTCCAAGACAGTCTCTTCCCCGTCGCCGGCACGCCCATCAAGGGCCCCTTGTGGGTGCCTCCCACCGTCAACCGGGCGACCACCCGATCGCCTTCGGCGACGAGGTCTTCGACCGTGATCCGCATGTCCGGAAGCGCCGCTTGGAAGCCCCCCAGCATTTGCTTGAGCCCCTGACGGCCGGGCGGGTGCGGCATGGGAGCGTGGTCCTTGAAATCCTCGACGACGATCTCGTCGAACACGGCAAGGTTCCGCTTGTTCCCACCCTCTTCGAAGAACCTACGTACGATCTCCTTGTTGGCTTCGGACACGGGAGAACCCCCGGCCGAAATGGCGGGCGGGGGGCATGAGGGTTGGGGGTCTGGCAACCAGGAATTCGCCTGGGGCCAACCCTACGCGACCCCGGCCGCCCGCCAGCGACCCCCTTGCATTATATAGGAGAACCGTCGAATTTCGCCCCTAGTATTGTATGACGTCCATTTCCGAGAATCCACAAGTCCGCGTTCCGTTCCGCTGCCCACGCTGCATCGCGGCAAACGCCGTGCACCTCGTCACGCTCAGCCGCGCAGGCGCCATGAACTGCATCGGGTGCGGAACGAAGCTCCGCAGCGGCGACGTCATGCGCGCCATGATCGACGGAAGGAAGAAAACGGTACGCGGCGAGATGGCAAGGGTGTAGCGAGGGGCGGGGCGCATGATCGAACGTTGGGCCAAAGCCGACTTCGCCGACC
>DATLFM010000058.1 GCA_035541015.1 Candidatus Thermoplasmatota archaeon | reverse complement strand
GTAGGATCCCCGCCGACCGTTGCGTTCGGCGGGGATCCTACCGCGCGCGCGTGGGCGCCACGGCGGGAATGGAGTTCCTGCCCGATTCGCGTTGCCTCGAGGCCGTCGAGGACGCGTGCCGCCGGGCAATTCGCCAGCTTTCGGCCAAGAAGCCGCCCTCGGGGCGCCTGCCGGTCGTGGCCGATCCCGAGCTCACGGGCGTCTTCTGCCACGAGGCGATCGGGCACGCCGCGGAGGCGGATCTCGTCCTGGCCGGGGAAAGCCAGCTCGCCGGGCGCCTGGGGCAGCGCGTCGCGCCCGAGGCCGTCACGATCGTGGACGATTCCACGCTCCCCCGCGGCTACGGGAGCTTTGCCGTCGACGACGAGGGCGCGCCGGCGCGGGTGAAGCGCATCATCGAGCGGGGCGTGCTCACGGAGTTTCTCCATTCGCGCGAGACGGCCGCGCAGCTTGGGGGCGAGGCAAACGGTGCCGCACGCGCCGAGAGCTACGCGTCGCCCCCGCTCGTCCGCATGTCGAACACGCTCATGCGCGCGGGCGATTGGTCGCTCGAGGAGATGCTCGAGGACGTACGGTGCGGCGTTCTTGCCGTCGGGAGCCGCGGCGGTCAGGTCGACACGGCCAAGGGGCCCTTCCAGTTCACCGCCCAGGAGGCGTTCCTCATCGAGCGCGGCGAGGTGACCCGGCCGCTCTTGGACGTGGGCATCTCCGGCGACATGCTTCCCACGCTTGCGAGCATCGACGCCGTCGGAGACACGGTGGGGCTTGGATCGCCGGGCATGTGCGGCAAGGGGCAATGGGTTCCCGTGTGCGACGGTGGACCCCACGTACGCATCGGAAACGTCGTCGTGGGGGGCGCATGACGCTGGCGGCGGGACCCTCGCTTCGGCCGGCCGCGCGCCGTGTGGTGGAGGCGGCGCTTGCGGAGGGCGCGCAGCACGCGGAAGCGTTTGTTCAAGCCACCGACGGCGTCGCGGCCCGGATCGACCGCGACAGCGTTCAAGGCGTCGAGTCTGCGCGCGAGCGGGGCGTGGGTCTTCGCGTCGTGGTGCGCGGCCGCTACGGGTTCGCCTACGCCACGTCGGACGCCGACCTTCGCCGGCTCGTGTCCTCCGCGATCGCCGCGGCCCGGCGCGGACGGCCGGGCGGGAGCTTTCCGGAGCCCTCGCGGCTGCCCGCTGCGCCGCGCACGTACGATCCCGCCGTCGCGCGCGCGACCCCCGCGCGCCTGTGCGCCGCGCTCTTGCGCGAGCTTTCGGCGGCGCATCGGACGCATGCTTTGGTCCGCTTGGCCGGCGGCGGCGCCACCGCGTCGGTCGAACGCGTCGCGCTTGCCAACGACCACGGCCTTGCCGTCGAGGAGCGAGGCACGCACGCAAGCGTGAGCGCCTACGCGATCCTGCGGGACGGTGCTGGCCCCGCGACGACGGGCCACGAGTTCAAGCAGAGCCGGTTCGTCGACGCGCTTTCGGCGCCCGTGGGACGCGCGGCCGCGTCCCTCGCCGTCCGCTCGCGACGGCCGCGGGCCGCTCCTCGCGGACGCGTCCGCATGGTGCTGTCGCCCGAGGTCGGGGCGGAGCTTCTGGAGCTTGCCCTGCGCGGGCTGCGGCTGGAGCCGCTGCGCCGCGGCCAGTCGCCCTTCCGCGCCAAGCCCGGCGAGAAGGTCGCTTCGCCGTCCGTCTCGATCGTGGACGATCCGCTCCTTCCGGGCGGGTTGGCGGCGGGCGCCTTCGACGACGACGGCTTTCCGGCGCGGCGCCACGAGATCGTGCGCGAAGGGACCCGCGTGGGCCACTTCGCGAGCCTCGCCGACGGTTGGCGGTACGCGGAGCCGCCGCAGGGGTCCTCGCTGCGAGCCGCCGGGGGGGACCGGAGCTACCGCAGCCTTCCCGTCGCGGTCGGGCGTTGCCTACGCATCGAGGGGCCACGCAGGACGCGTTCGGACTTGCTGCGGGAGGCCCGCGGCGGCGTGCTCGTCCGGGACGTGATCGGGGTCCACACGGCAAACTCGGCCACCGGGGAGTTCCAGGTCACAAGCACCCTGCTGTTCTCCCTGCGCGGCGGTGAGGAAGGCCCCGCCCTTCGGCCCGTCGTCGTTTCGGGAAGCGTGAAGAGCTTCCTTGCGGGCATCCGGGCCTTGTCCCGGGAGGAGAAGGATCTCCACGGCTCGGCAAGCGGCGTTTCGCTACGGATGCCCTACCTCCTGGTGGAAGGGCTCTCCCTGACCGGATAAGGGGCCCGCGGAGGAGGGCCGGACACGCACCGGCGTCGTTACCCCCTGCGGTGACAGGCGGGCCCTTAAGTGGCGTCGGGGGAACGGTCCGGCGCCGTAACCGTCGAGGGAGTAACCTTGGTTAGGAGCCCCACGGCCGGGAGCCGACCCGGCGCCGTCCTGCTCCTCCTCGCGATCGCATTGGGGCCCGTCCTGTCGGCCGTTCCGACGGCGCGCGCCGCCGGCGAGTCCGTGGAGGTGCAAGATCCCATCGTCCTCCAGGGCGAGGCCAGCCGCTTCCGTGTCCACTTCGGGGTCCCGGAGACCGCCTTGCGGGTGGAGGTCTCCTGCATCCCTTGCGGGCCAGCCTACGCGCTGGATCTTGCCTCCCCCGAAGGGCGAACGGCCACGGGCCAAGGCTTCTCGGACCTGCAGTTCCCGTACGACTTCCCCGCCGCCCTCTTCGCCCGCGAGCCGCGCCACGAGGCCACCTACCGCATTCGCGTCGAGAGCGCCGGCGTCCTCCTGGCCCAAGGCAGCTTCGACGTGCGGTTGACCGACGCCCACACGCGAAACGGGGTCGTCGAGACGACGGACATGCTTCTGGTGCGGTCGGTCGGCCACGCCGCGGGATCCGAAGCGACGCTCACCCTCCGCTCCTGGGCGGCCTCGGGGGCCCTCACCACGCTGGGCGCCTTTCGCCTCATCGCCGACGGGCAGGGGATCGTCCAGTACCGCTGGCTTGTGCCCAAGCACATCGCGCGCGAGCGCGTCTGCCCCGAGCGCGGGGACCTGTGCTCAAACGCCACCGTCGAGCTTTCCTCCGGCAAGGGGGTCGAGCGAAGCGCGTTCCGCATCAAGCCCGCAACGATCGCCGCCACGATTTTGCGCGCGCCGGGCATGGGCGGCGAGCCCGACGTCGTGACCCGGACCGAGCTTGTCCCCCTCGCCTTCCGCCTCTCCTATCACAACGGGCCCGTCCTCCCCGAGGACTTCTTCGGCGGAGCGCCCGAGGTCCTCGTCGAGCGCCGCGAGGCCGGCGGCGGCGCGACCGTGGTGGCCCGGGTGCCCGCCCGCTGGCAGGACCAGTCGTGGCGGCTGGATTGGGACGTTCCCCGCAACGCGACCCTCACGCTTGCCGCGGCGCCGACCTACCGCTTCGTGATGGCAACGACGGCCGATCGTTACGGCAACGCCGTCGTGCCGACCGCCTCGGCGCCCTTTGGAGTTCGTGAGTTCACGTTCGAGCCGGGGCTTCTGGAACACCCGCCGGAGCGCGCCGAGCGCGGATCGAACCTCACGGTCCTCTACGAGCTCCGCTACGCCAACGGACAGCCGTTCACGCATCAGGACAACGCGAGCGCCCTTCGCGTCGCCCTGCTCAACGCGGGCTCGAACGCGGAGGTTCGCCGCGCGGACGCCGTGCACGTCGGGGAGGGTCGATGGCGGGCGCAGTTCCACCTGCCGCCCGAGTTCTCCCAGCTTGGCAATTACACGATTCGTCTCTCGCCCGCGCGCGACCGGGACGGCAACGCGATTCCCGCCAACCTCACGCCCGTGTTCGAGGTCGGGACGGCCTCGATCCACCTCGCGGCAAACGTCTCCGTGGGCGGCGAGCCTCGCGGCGGCGACGGGCAGCGGCCGCTCTCCCGCGGTGACACCTTCCTCGTCACGGTGCGAGGCAGCTACGCGGACGGCACCGTGTTCAACGCTTCGCGAGCCAGGGACGACCTCGTCCTTGCCAACTTCACGCGTCCCGACGGCACGTCGAGCCTGCACGCGCTCCGCGAGACCGATCCCAGGGCCGGGATCTTCGCCGGTCGCATCGCGATCCCCTGCTGCGAGGCGCCCATCGGCCCTTGGACGCTCGCCCTTTCGGCCCGCGACGGCGAGCGGGAGCCGAACGTCGCTCGCGCCACCCTCCTGCTGGCGGTGGAGGGGTATCGCGTTCCCGTCCGCGAGTCGGCGCCTCCGCCGCCGACTCTGCGGGCCGGGGTCGCGATCGATTGGCGGTTCCGCCTTTCGCTTCCCGACGGCACCTCGCTCACCCCGTCGGACATGAACGTCCTGGGCGTTCGCCTCGTGCGTGGAGCCGACCGCGAGCCCGTGCGCACGCTTCCGCTCACCGCGCAGGGCGGCGAGTGGGTCGCGCGGTTCGCCTCCTCGAGCGACGAGCGGCTGGACCTCTACCGGTTCCGCGTCGAAGGCTCCGACCTTCGGGGGAACATCGTCGACGGCGAGAGCACGGCGTTCTCCCTTGTCTCCGAGGCGCGATCGCGCGACGTCCTTTCCCAACCGCCCGCCTCCATCGTCCGGGGCGAGCGCGCGCACGCGATCTTTCGCGGCGCCGTCGGCGACAGGGGTCCCGAAGGCGGCGCGCCGCGGATCGAATGGCAAACCTTCGACGAGGGCGCCCAGGCGTGGGTCGTGCACGTGCGGGACGTGCGCGTCAACGACTCGGCGCTGACGCCGGATCATTTCGGCGTGGCCGTCACGAGCGAGCGCACGCCGTTGGGCCTGCACCGCCTCGTGCTCGTGGGGCAAGCGGCCGGGGGCGCCGTCCTGTCGGCCGAGACGCGCACGTTTGTTGTCGAGGCCACCGGCATCGTGCGTCCGCTTGCGGGCGAACCTCCCACGGAGATCGTCAAGGGCGAAACGCTGCGCCTCCTTGTCACCCGCCGCGACGGCGATCGCGTGGACGACGTGCGGATGGAGTCGGCGGCGGGCCGCACCGCCGGCGCGGTGCTCTCGCGCATCGCCGACCGTTTCGTGCTTTCTTGGACGCCCCACGCCCGGATTCCCGGGGGATTGTGGACCATCACCGTCTTTGGAAGCGACCTGGACGGCAACCGCTACGAAACGGCCCACGCCGTCCGTGTCATCGATCTTGCGCTTGCGCCCGAGCTGCAGGAGGAGCCTTCGGAGTTCGTTCGCGGCGGAACGGCCGTCGTGCGGTTCACGCTGCGGTACCCCGACAGCGGCGGCTTCTTGGCCGGCGACGGCACCCCCGTGGCCATCGTCCTTGGCGCCGTCGGCGCCAAGGACGATGGC
>DATLFM010000057.1 GCA_035541015.1 Candidatus Thermoplasmatota archaeon | reverse complement strand
AAGAGCCGCACTGGCGACCGCGAGACCCAAGGCGCCCAAGCGAGGACCCGCACGGGCCACCACCCCGCCGGCGAACTGGGCCAGCCCGGCCTCACCGACACGCTGCCCGAGCCCCTGCGCCCGCCCGAGAACACGGGCGAGGCAAAGGACCCGTCGAAATCCAGCGACAAGCAGGACTGGGAGAAGCCCAAGCGCGTCCAGTGACCATGCCGCGCGAAACCCGAAAGCCCCGCACCGGACCGGCGGGCAGACGAGCGCCCGAGCCGCGCTTCGACGAGCGCGCGCCCGACGTCAAAGCGCGCATGGGACGCATGCCCGGGCGCGCCGGAAAGCCGCGCGTCAAGCGCAAGCCCGGCATGCGCTCCGCCTTCCGCGAGGACCGCGGCGGCCAGGGCGAACACGGCCGAAAGAAGACGAAGCAGGACTTCGGCAAGGCGTTTGGGGGCGGGACGACCCGACGAGGGAGCGTCGCGGGGAAGAGCTAGACCCCGGGATTTCGCGTGGACTCGCTTCGCTTGCCCACTTGAAATCCGGTCTCGCAACGTCATGGACCCTCGCTGCGCGAGGGTCCAGAAAGTGGGCGAGCCCGGATTCGAACCGGGGACCTCCCGGTCTCCGAGGGAGACCGGAGCTTTTGAGCTTGACTCCGAGACCCGTTATCAGCCGGGTGCTCTAGCCTGTCTAAGCTACTCGCCCGATGGCCCGAAACGTCGCTGGTCGGGGCAAGGGCGGAAAGTGGTTTCGGTATTTAGGCGTTGGGGGGTGGCGCGGGGGAGCGCGTAGTTTTTCCGCGGGCGCGCGCTTGCAGCGTTGCCGCCGGGGTCGCCTAGTCTGGTCAAAGGCGAGAGACTCAAGATCTCTTCCCGAAGGGGTTCGCAGGTTCGAATCCTGCTCCCGGCATACCGGCCCCGCCGCGCTTTGGCGGGGCCGCTTGGGCGGCAGGATTCGAACCGAAGGTTCGGCGAGGGCTTGGCCGCAGGCCAAGTCCGAGCGAGGAGGACGGAGACGCGAAGCGGCGAAGTCCTCCGAAAATCCTGCTCCCGGCATACCGGGCCCGCCGCGCTTTGGCGGGGCCGCTTGGTCGCGCACGCCCAAATGTATACACACGTATACAAACGTATACATCCCCCCGCGCGCCCGCCGTTTCCACCGCCGCTTGCCCCAACAACGACACGACTTGGAGCCAGCATCGGCGTTCCCATGCCCGTCCCCGCCGAACGCTACCTCTGCGTCTTCCGCATCCCGCGAAGCTTCACGGTCGAGACGTTCCGCGAGTCCATGGTGAGCGTGGCGACCGAAGCGCACCGTCGCGGCGCGCGGGCGCTCGAGACCTTCTACAGCATCGACGGCGGGCGCGCGTACACGCTCTTTGAGGCGGACGGGCCGGGGACCGTGCAGGAGGTCTGCGCCGCGGCGGGCTTCTCGGCCGAGGTCGTGCCCGGCGACCGGCTGCACACGGAGCTTCTCGACGAGCCGCGGCGCACGCGGTAGCACGTTCGCGCGGTTGCGTCGCTCGCCAGTCCTTAAATGCCCTCGCCGCGTTGGCGGCGCGCCATGGCGCCCATCATCGTGACCCGCGGGCTTCGCAAGGAGTACAAGACGAAGTCGGGCACGGTGGTCGCCGTCGAGGGCATCGATCTCGACGTCGAGGCTGGCGAGGTGTTCGGCCTTTTGGGCCCAAACGGGGCGGGCAAGACGACGACGATCCAGATGCTCGCGACGATCGTGCGCCCAAGCGCGGGCTCGGCGAGCGTGGCCGGGCACGACATCCGGACGGCGCCGGCGAGGGTGCGCCAGGCGTGCGGCATCGTCTTCCAGGAGCCGACGCTCGATTCGATCCTCACGGCGCGCGAGAACCTGCAGCTGCACGCGCGCCTGTACGGCGTTCCGCCGCGCGTGTTCGAGGAGCGGATCGAGGAGCTCCTCGGGGTGGTCGAGCTTTCGGCGCGCGCGGACGATCTCGTGAAGACGTTCTCGGGCGGCATGAAGCGGCGTCTCGAGATCGCGCGCGGCATCCTCCACCACCCCAAGGTGCTCTTCCTCGACGAGCCCACGCTTGGGCTCGATCCGCAGAGCCGCCAGCGGGTGTGGGAGTACATCCGCGCCATGCGGGAGCGCGAGGGCACGACGATCATCCTCACGACGCACTACATGGAGGAGGCCGACGCGCTGTGCGACCGCATCGGCATCATCGACCGCGGGCGCGTGGCCGCGCTCGACGCGCCGCGCCGGCTGAAGGCGGCGCTTGGCGGCGACATCGTGCGGCTCTCGATGGGCGGGCGCGTCGAGGGCTTCGAGACGCTTCCGTTCGTGAAGAAGGTGGAGTGGCAGGACGGGACGGCGCTTCTTACGGTGGAGCGCGCAAGCGAGCATCTGGCCGAAATTCTCGCGCACGCGCGCGGCGTGAAGAGCGTGGAGGTGCGCGTGCCCACGCTTGAGGACGTGTTCCTCACGCACACGGGTCGCGACCTTCGCGAGGAGACGCCCGACGACGCGGAGGCCGCGGCGATGGCGTCGCTTACGAACCAGGGGCGGTGAGGCGCTGTGACGACCTTCCTCCAGGGCGTCTTCGCCGTGTGGCGCCGCGAGCTTCTCGTGTTTCGCCGGGAGAGCAGCCGCGTCGTGTCGAGCCTCGTGACGCCGTTCATGTGGCTGTTCCTGGTGGGCGGCGGGATCGGAAGCGCCATCGACGAGGCGGCGCTCTTTCGCGGCTTGAACGCCGTTCCGGCGGGCCTCACGTACCAGCAGTTCATCTTCCCGGGCATCATCGGCATGAGCGTGCTCTTTGGCACGGTCTTCTACGGGCTGTACATCATCCAGGACCGCAAGTTCGACGTGCTGAAGGAGGTGCTCGTGAGCCCCGCGCCGCGCGTGTCGATCTTCGTGGGGAAGGTCGTGGGCGGGTGCACGGACGCCTTCGTGCAGGCGGTGCTCGTTCTCCTCATCGGCCTTGCGATCGGCTTCAGCTTCGCCGGGCCCGCGGGCGTTCTCTTGGCCATGGGCTTTGTGGTGCTCATCGGGGTGGCGTTTGTGAGCGTGGGCCTCACGCTTGGGAGCTTCTTCGAAAGCTTCGAGGGTTTCCAGGTCGTCATCAGCTTCCTCCTGTTTCCGGCGTTTTTCCTCTCGGGCGCGCTGTACCCGTTGGGCCCCGACCTTCCCGGTTGGTTGCACGCCGTCGCCGTCGTGAACCCGCTCACGTACGGCGTGGACGGCTTGCGAGGCGCTCTCATCGGCGCAAGCCGGTTCCCGCTGTGGCTGGACGCGCTTGTCATGGGCGCCTTCGGGATCGCGATGCTGGCGGTGGGCAGCCGGGCCTTCGCGCGCATGAAATAGGACGTCGCGAAGCTCGCGGCCGCCGGCCACAACAAAGCACATGAAGGCCCTTGCCGCTTGGTCGCCCATGCGGGCGTGGGCGATCCTGGGGACGATGCTGCTGGCTTCCGGCGCGGCGGCCGCGGCGTCGGTTGCGATCGAGCCGCTTGCGCCGGAGTCCGAGCCCATCGGCCCGGTCTGGCCCTACCACACGTGGGAGACGCTCACGCTGCGGCTTCAGGAGCTCGTGGCGGCGCACCCGGACATCGCGCGCCTCCACTCGGCCGGCAAGAGCGTCCTTGGGTTTGACCTGTGGGTTGTCGAGATCGCCGACTTCCTCAACGCGGACAAGCGTCCGCTCGAAGGCCGCGAGGTCGTGTGGCTCGACGGCGGCACGCACGCCAACGAGCAGCTGGGCATGATGCTTGCCTACCTCTGGGTCGAGCATCTCCTCACGCAGTATGGCTCCGATCCGACGGCCACCTGGATCGTCGAGAACCGTCACACCTACATCCTGCCCATGGTGAACCCCGATGGCAACCACATGGACAGCCGGTGGAACGCCCACGGCGTCAACATCAACCGCAACTACCCCGTCGGCTGGGGCCAGGTGAACGAGCGCGTCGTCGGCAACTACCCGGGCCCTTACGCCATGAGCGAGCCCGAGACGCGCGCGGTCGTGGACTGGCTGCACAAGGTCAAGCCGGACTACTTCAACAGCTTCCACACCGGCGTGGACATGATGCTCTACCCGGTCGGCTACGCCGAGATCCCGGCCAAGGACGACGCGATCTTCGCGCGCATCTGCCAGGAGCTGGGCGAGACGGACCCCTCCTTCTGCGGCCCGGTCTACTCGACGATCTACCCGGCAAGCGGCATCGCCGTGGACACCGCCTACTTCGACGTGGGCGCCGTCGCGTGGACGTACGAGGTGAGCCGCGAGGCCTTCGCCTACTGGAGCCTGGAAGATCCCCGCATCCGCATGGACCGCTACTGGCGCGGCGTCGAGCACGCGTTTCTCAACGTGCACAAGTACGGCGCGCACCTCTCGCTCGTCGGGCTCTCGCTGCTCGACGGCGAGGCGTCGGCCGTCGTGCAGGCCGTCGTCGAGAACGACGGCTACGCCGACCTCGCGTGGGCGGACGTCACCGTCTACCTGCCCGGTGGAGAGGCCACGAAGACCTCGATCATGGGCCTTCCAAGCGGCGAGCGCGCCACGCTGCGTTTTGCCGTCCCGCGCACGACCGCGGCCCACGCGGGCGAGCTTGCCTTGGGCTTCGAGTACGTGAAGCGCTTGCAGGGCGAACCGCTGCGGAGCGCCTACGAGGTGTTCGCCGTGGAGGTCGTGGAGGGCAGGCTGCAGATCGTGGAAACGGCAGGCGTGCCGATCCTCGACGAGTTGGCGTTCTCGGAAGCGCCCGTGGACCTGCCATCCCCGGCGGGAGTCGCGGCCCTTGCCGTGCTCGGGCTGTCGGCCATGGCGATCCGCCGACGATCCGCGTAGGCGCGCGCCGGCAGGACGCGCTTGTCACGTGACGCTTCAACGATCGGGCGCCAAGGCTTATGGCCGAAGCGGTCGGCTTGGCCCACCATGACCGGCTTGCGTCGTTGGCTTGCCCTTGCGGTCTTGTCGGTCGTCGCCGCCGCCTTGCCCCTTGCCCTCCTTCTTCCGGGCGAGGATCGGCTTGAGCCCGCCGCCGTGGACCCGGGCGCGAGGAGTGCGCCGGAGGAGGCGGCGAGCGCCTTCGAGCCGCTGCGGGACGTCTTGCTGCAGGGGCGCTTCGTGATGGCCGCGGGTCTGGAGGTTCCGACGCAACGCTACGAGTTCGCGGTGGAACGCGAGTACGGCATGCTGCGGTTTGACCTCGCGGGCGCTCAGGGCGCCGGTTGGGTCGCTGCGTTGCGGAATTTCCGTCTGCTCGATCCCGAAGGTCGCGAGGTGGTCTCCGCCAAGGGCCGGGACTACGAATACGCATTCCCCTCCGCGCTGGGCGACCGTCCCTTCACGCTTGCCACGCACGCACGCCCGATCGTCGGGACCTACCGCATGGTCTTCGAGGGCGTCTCGTCGCCGTTTGACTTCACCGTCCTTGGCCTCACGGACGTGGCCGCCGACTTCCTCCTCTCCGACGTGCTTGGCAAGGGGCAAGTCCGGCTTTGGGACCTTCGCGGCAAGGTCGTGCTCGTGGAGACCTTCCACGAGTGGTGCGAGCCCTGCCGCGAGGAAGTGCACTCGCTTGCGCCCCTCTACGACGAGTTTCCGCGCGAAGCGTTCGAGATTCTCCTCGTCGACCTTGCGCAGGCCCCCGAAGGCGACCTTCGTTCGCTTGCCACGCGCTACGGCTGGACCTTCTGGGTCGGGGGCGACGACGGCACCGTGAAGCCGAACTACGGCGGAAGCAAGCTCACGTCCTTCACGATCGTGGACCAAGACGGGCTCCTTGCGTGGAGGCACGACGGGTTTGCAGTCGACCCCGAAACGGTCCGAGGCGTCGTTGCGGGGCTGCTGGCGAACGAGTAGGCGTTTCTCCGCAGAAACCTTCAAATAGGGTATCTTCCTTCGGGAGCCTTACCCCGGCCCCGCCGAAAGGCGAGGGCTCCCAACCCGCCTGGCGGGTTGCACGGCGCTTTGTCGCGGGAGGAATCGCAATGGCCGACAAGAACGAGAAGGCGGAAAAGCCGGAGAAGCCCGAAGGCAAGCCTGCAAAGCCCGACGGCAAGGAAGGGAAGGACGGAAAGAAGGGCAAGGAGGGCGGCGACAAGAAGCCCCCCGTGTCCGCGAAGACCGAGAAACCGGACTTCAAGTACATCGTCCGCATCGCCAACACCGACCTGAACGGCCAGCACCGCATCGAAGTCGCCCTTTCGCACATCCGCGGCGTCGGCCCCCGCACGGCGGGCATCGTGGCCGACCGCGTGGGCGTTGCCCGCAACGAGAAGATCGGGAACTTGAGCGACGAGCAGGTGACGGTCCTTGAGACCACGGTCGGCTCGCTCGCGACGCTGCTTCCCCCGTGGCTTGCCAACCGTCGCAGCGACTACGAGACCGGCGAGAACCTGCATTTGAACGGCACGGACCTCGACACGAGGCTCCGCGACGACCTCAACCGCTTGAAGAAGATCCGCAGCTACAAGGGCGTGCGGCACGAGACGGGCCAGAAGGTCCGAGGCCAACGCTCGCGCAGCAACGGCCGCACGGGCCTCACCATGGGCGTCCAGCGCAAGGCCATCTTGCAAGCCGCCGCCGGCAAGAAGGAGGAGGGCGCGAAGGAGGAGGCGAAGCCAGCGGCCGCGAAGCCCGCGGCCGGAGCGGCCAAGCCGGCCGCAGCCGGAGCCGCCAAGCCTGCCGCAGGCGGCGCAAAGCCCGCGGAGAAGAAGTGAGGTGAACCCATGGGCGACCCCAAGTTTTCCCGGCGCAAGTTCGAGAAGCCCAACCACCCGTGGGAGGCCGAGCGCATCAAGGAGGAGAACGAGATCGTCAAGAAGTACGGTCTCAAGAACAAGCGCGAGGTCTGGAAGGCGGCCTCGCAGCTTCGCACCTTCCGCGGCCAGGCGCGCATGCTCCTGGGCCGCAAGTTCACCGGCAACCCGCAGGTCGCGCGCGAGGAGCGGGAGCTCCTCTCCCGCCTGCACCGCCTGGGCATGGTGGGCGAGCAGGCGCAGCTCGACGACGTGCTCGCGCTCAACCTCGAGACCGTGCTCACGCGCCGGCTCGAGACGATCGTGTACCTGAGGGGCCTTGCCTCCACGCCAAACCAGGCGCGCCAGCTCATCGGCCACGGACACATCGCCGTGAACGGCCGCATCCTGCGCGTGCCCGGCTACATCGTGCCGCGCGGCGAGGAACCCCTCGTCTCGTACGCGCCAAGCTCGCCGCTCACGAGCGAGGCCCACCCGGTCCGGCCCAAGCCGCGGCCCGTCGCTGCGCCTCCGTCCGAGGCCCCGCGCGAGGAGCGGCCCGCCGGCCGCGGACGGCCCGAGCGCCCGCGTCGAGCCCAACCCGAAGGCGGAAGCACCCCCGACGCGCCCGCGCCTGAGCCTGCGCCGTCGCCTGAGTCCCCGTCCGAGACCCCGGAGGGTCCGCAATGACGCCCGACGAGACGACACCGCCCGCGCCCGCGACGCCCGCGGCCGAAGGCGAGGCTCCCGTGACCGCCGCGCCGGCTGCGCCAGCGCCCGGCGGCAAGTGGGGCATCGCGCACATCTTCGCGAGCTACAACAACATCCTCATCACCGTCACGGACGTGACGGGCGCCGAGACGATCGCCAAGTGCACGGGCGGCATGGTCGTGAAGGCGGCCAAGGACGAGGGCGGCCCGTACGCTGCGATGAAGGCCGCCGAGCGCGTGGCGGAGGCCGCGCGCGAGAAGGGCATCGACAGCCTGCACATCAAGGTCCGCGCGCCCGGCGGCCACCGCCAGAAGAGCCCCGGGCCCGGCGCGCAAGCGGCGATCCGGGCCTTGGCGCGCGCCGGCGTGCGCATCGGCCGCATCGAGGACGTGACCCCGGTTCCCCACGACGGCACGCGCAAGAAGGGCGGCCGCCGCGGACGACGGGTGTGAGATCCATGGTCTTGCTGCAGATGCGGAGCGCTACGGAGACGAGCCTCACGATGGTCGTCGAGGGCGTCGACGCCGCGTTCATGAACGCGCTGCGCCGCACGCTCCTCTCGGACGTGCCCAAGCTTGCCATCGACGAGGTCACGGTCTACGACAACACGTCGGCCCTCTTCGACGAGACGCTTGGCCACCGCCTGGGCCTCCTGCCCATCCCGACCGACCTTGCGATCCTGAACTTCCGCGAGTCGTGCACGTGCAAGGGCGAAGGCTGCCCGAGCTGCACGGTGCTCTACACGCTGAGCAAGGAGGGTCCCTGCACGGTGTACTCGGGCGATCTCTCGCCCACGGACCGCAAGTGGGCCGTGCGCGACGACCGCATTCCGCTCGTGAAGCTCCTTCCGGGGCAGCGCGTCATGCTCGAGGCCACGGCCGTGCTGGGAACCGCCCAAACGCACGCCAAGTGGCAGGTCGCAAGCGCGGTGGGCTACCGCAACTACCCAGAGATCGAGCTTCTCTCGCCCGAGTGTCCCGAGGGAGGCGCGTGCGCGCGCCTGGCGCCGCACGTGTTCGGCTACGAGAACGAAAAGGTCGTCCTCAAGAACGCCGAGGCGTACAAGTTCGCCCCCGACACGCTCGACGCCTGCAAGGACCACCTGCGCGTGAAGCTGCGCGACGACAAGTGGCTCCTGCTCGTGGAGACCGACGGCAGCCTTTCGGCCCGGGAGGCCATCGTGCGCGCCGTGGGTCTTCTCAAGGAGAAGCTCAAGGCGACGGAGACGGCCGCACCCGATCTTGCCGCCGCCCCCGCCGCCGCGAAGTAGGATTCAAGCGCGGAAGGGGCGTTGCCGCCCCCATGGGCGGAACCGTCCACGCCAACGTCCACGCCGGCGTCGCCACCCTCACGCTCGACAGCGCCGGCCGGCTCAACGCGTTTGACGTCCCGATGGTCTCGAAGCTGCGCGAGCGCCTGGAATCGGCCGCGGCCGATCCCGCGGCGCGGTGCGTCGTCCTCGCGGGCAGGGGGAACGCCTTTTGCGCGGGCGCCGACCTCTCGTCGCTCCCCGACGCGTCGGCCGGTCCCGCGGCCTTCGCCGACCTCACGCTCCACTTCCACGCGGCGATCGAGGCGATCGTGCGCATGCAGAAACCCGTCCTTGCCGCCGTGAACGGCGTGGCGGCCGGCGGGGGCTTCTCGCTCGCGCTCGCCTGCGACCTTCGCATCGGCTCGGAAACGGCGCGCCTCAAGGCCGGATACCTCACGCTTGGCGTCGTGCCCGACGGCGGCGCGACGTGGACGCTGCCGCGCCTGGCCGGCCCGCGCGCGGCCTCGATCCTCCTCCTCGATGAGGCGCTCGACGCCCGCGCGGCGCTTTCGGCGGGCCTCCTCGACCGGGTGGTGCCCGTCGAGGCCTTCACGAAGGAGGTGGAATCTTTGGCGGCGCGCCTTGCCGCGGGACCGCGGCACGCGCTGGGCCAGACCAAGCGGCTTCTTCGCGAGGGAGCCGCCGCGGCGTTCGAAGAGCAGCTTTCGCGCGAGCGCGCCGCCATCGTCGCCGCGGGCCGCACGGCCGAGTTCGCCGAGGGTTTGGCCGCGTTCCGAGAGAAGCGGCCACCCGGATTCGGGAGCCCTTGACGATGGAGATCGTCCACCTCGGCACGGGCGCCGGAGGCGTCCCGCGCGCCGGCGACGCGGCAAGCGGGCATCTCCTGCGCGCCGGGGACGTCCGACTTCTCCTGGACTGCGGCAACGGCGTGCTGGGGAGGCTTGCGAGCGAGACGGCGCTCGAAGCGGTCGACGCGGTCCTCCTCTCGCACGCCCACGTCGATCATCTGGGCGACCTCTACCCGCTGCTCCTCCAGCGCAGGCGTTTTGAGCGCCCGCTTCGAGTGCTTGCTCCATCGGGAACCCGCGAGAAGCTCGAGGCGTGGATCCGCGTCTTCAGCAAGAATCCCGAACTCTACCTGGGCATGCTCGCGTGCCAGGAGGTCGAGCCGGGCACGACCGTGCCATTGGGCGCGGCCAGGGCGCGCGCGTTTTCGGTCGAGCATGGGGTGCCCGCGCTCGGATGGCGCGTGGAATCCGAGGGGCGCGTCGTGGCGTACACGGGCGACACGCGCGCCGGTCCCCACCTGGATGGGCTTGCTCGCGAGGCGGACCTCCTCGTGGCGGAGGCCACGCTGCAAGAGGCGCATCCCGACCCAGGCTTTCGCGAGCGCCAGCTTGCGGTCCACATGAGCGCGCGCCAAGCCGGCGAGGCGGCCTTTCGGGCGGGGGCGCGAGCGCTCGCGCTCACGCATGTCCTTTACTACCAGGACCTTTCGCTGAGCGAGAAGGAAGCGGCGTCCGCTTTCTCGGGACCCGTGTACGCGGCCAAGCCCGGGACGCGGCGCTTCGTGGGCTAGCGAGCCCCCCGGCGAGCCAAGGACCCTCCAAGGCCGTGCCGGGCCCGCATGAGCGCGGGAATCGCAAGGACCGTGAGGGCCGTCGCCGCCCCTGGCGCGGGAATCGGTCGCTCGCCGCCCAAGCGGACCTCGGCGCTCGTGGAAAACGCTCGCGTCGCGTTCGTCGGCTCGGCATCGCCCGCGTACTCGCCCGTGAGATGGAAGGTCGCGTTGCCGGGGTCGGCTAGCAGGCCGCGGCGAATCTCCACGCGCACGACGGCCGCCGTGACCGGCTCGCCGCCTCCGACCGGCGCGTCGAGGACGATGGGCGCGTCGGGGAGCGTGAACTCGTAGCCCTCGGGCCACGATTCCAATGTCAACGAGAAGCGCGTCCGCGCGTTGCCGTAGTTCGTGACAACGGCCGAAACGCTCGCGCTGCCGCCCGCCGGGAGGGAAACGCCTTCCGGCGGCAGGGCAAGATCGGCCGCCGGCCGAAACGCCGCGCGCGCGGCAAAGGTGGCCTCGCCCGAGGAGTTGCCAAGGCCACCGTTGCGCTCGGCTTCCGCGCGGACCCGCAAGCTCGCCGGGACGAAGGCAGTCGCCTGCGCGGTCGCCGCCACGAACGCCTCCGCCTCGAGGGTCTCCGTGATCGTCGCCGATCCTCCGGCGGGCGCGTTCTGGACCCGCGCGAAAAGGGTCGAGGGAGAAACTGTCGCCACGAACGTCGAGTCCGGCGTGTCGAGCTCCAGCCGGATGCGCGTGGCCGACAACGCGCCGTTGGGCACGGGGTAGGTGTATTGCACGACCACGCGAACGATGGCGTGGCCGGTGAGGGGCTCGATCGTGACGTCGGCTGGGTCCACCGTCACGACGGTCGTCGTCCGGCACACGGGTGCGTCGCCGGGACAATCCGCGCCCGGCCCCTGGGCGGCGGCCCAACCGGGCAGGAGAAGCAGCGCCAAGCATGCCGCGACGTGCCCCCGCATGCCCGCCACAGTCCCCGGTCCGCCGATAAGCGTTTTGGATGGAACGTTAACGGGGCCCGCCGAAAACTCGATCCGCGTTTGTCTCCACCATCTTGCGCTTGATCTCCTCCGAGAGGGGAAGCGCAAGAATCTCGCGAAGATTCTGGCCCATCGACCGCACGCCGGGGCCCGGCCAGTCGCTGCCGAACAGGACCTGGTCGCCGATCTCATCGAGACGGGGGAAATACGAGAGGAGCGAGCGCGGCGGGATGCTCGAGACGTCGAGCAGGACGTTCCGGTGGCGCCGCAGCAGGAAGAACGCCGTTTCCATGTACAGGGGGCGGCCGCCGTGGGCAAGGAGGATCGTGAGGCGCGGGAAGTCGACGGCCACGTCGTCGATGGGCATGGGGTCGGCGAAGCGGTTGCGCGCGCCCGGGAAGACGGACGTGCCCGTGTGGATCATCACGGGAAGGCCCGCCTCCTGCGCGACCTCGTACACCTCGCGCAGCGCCTGCCCGTGCTCGGCGCGCCGCTCGGGAAGATAGTCGTTGGCGGCAAGGACCATGTGCGGCGGGTGGACCTTGAAGCCGCGGATCCCAAGCTCGACGCACCGGCGCGCCTCCTTGCGCGACTCGCGCGCGAGGCGGGGATGGACGCCTCCGAACGGAACGATGCGCTGCGGGTCCGCCTTGGCGTAGCCGGCGACGAAGTCGTTCACCTTCTCCGTGAAACCCATGAGATCGGGCGAGGGGTAGTTCACAAGGGCCGAGCGCCAGACACCCTCCCGGTCCATGTGCGCGAGGAACTTCCGCGGGTCGGCGACAAGCTCGCGCACGTAAGGAATGTCCGAGCGGCCCGCCTCGTAGCGACGGGCGACGTCGGGAAGGAGCATGTCGAGAGGTTGGATGTGGACGTGGCAGTCGGTGACGCGCAACAAACGGCGCACGCGCTCGCCCGTCAAAGAACCTTCGTCGCGCGCCGGCCCGCCCCGTCCTACCGTGCGGAGGGGCCCGGGGGTTCGCGCCGCATGGACCACATGCGCGGGCCGCCGCCGACGTTGGCAACCTCGTCCACAACGCGGAAGCCGAACCGCTCGTACAATGGGACGTTGCGCGGCTGGAACGTCTCGAGATAGCAGGGCAATCCGCGCGCGTTCAGGTCCGAGAGCCCGACGGACAGAAGCGCGCTTCCGAGACCCTTCCCCTGCCGGTGGGGCTCGACGCCCATGGCCCACAAGTACGCGTGCGCGCCGTCCGCGTGGCGCCCGTGCACGCGATCCATGCCGTCCATGACGCGCATCGCGCGGACGAACGGCCCCCCGCCGAGCCGGAAGGGCCACGCAGCCATCCCCAGTCGAAGCATGGCCGACAAAGGCACGGGCACGCCCGTCGGGTCGACCCAAACGGCGATCGCGCCCCCGTCGGCTGCCGCCTGCACGCGGCCGCGCCGCATGCCGTAGCGCACGACGGGCCGGAACAGGTGCGGCAGCGCTTTGGCCCGGGCGGCCGGGTCGGGGAGAAGGTGGAGCATCACGGGGTCCTCTTGGAACGCCCGCGCCAGCACGCGGGCGGCCGCCATCGCGCGCGGCTCGTCCAACGTGACCAATGGAAGGCCGCTTGCCGGGAGGACCGTCGACGCGCTCATGCAACAGGCATGGTCGCCCCGTCCCATCGAGGTGCAGGCGGAGGGACCCCCGCAAAACGTCAGAGGCCCTGGCGCCCCTGTCCGGGCGGTGGGCGGGCGATCCCGCGATTTGACACGCCCGACCGTCGCGTTCCACCGGAAGCAACCCCGCGAGGTGCCCAAAACGACATTACCCCGAAGCGGGCATCCGTCCGCGATGACGGTCCACGACGTCGCGATCATCGGCTCGGGCCCCGCCGGCCTCACGGCGGCCATCTACGCGGCCCGCGCCAACCTGCAGCCGCTGCTCCTCGGCGGCATCGAGTTCGGCGGCCAACTCATGATCACGACCGACGTCGAGAACTATCCCGGCTTTCCCGAAGGAATCCTCGGCCCCCAGCTCATGGACCTCTGGCGCAAGCAGGCCGAGCGCTTCGGCACGCGGGTCGTCGAGAAGAACGTCACGAAGGTCGATTTCAAGACGCACCCCTTCAAGCTGTGGTGCGACGAAGAACAGTTCCAGGCGCGCTCCGTCATCGTCGCCACGGGCGCTTCCGCCAAGTGGCTCGGGCTTCCCAACGAGACGCGCCTGCGAGGCCACGGCGTCTCCGCCTGCGCGACCTGCGACGGGTTCTTCTTCAAGGAAAAGGAAGTCGTCGTCGTGGGCGGGGGCGACACGGCCATGGAGGAGGCGAACTTCCTCACGCGCTTTGCAAGCCGCGTGACGGTCGTCCACCGTCGCGACACGCTGCGCGCAAGCAAGATCATGCAGGAGCGCGCGCTCAAGAACCCGAAGATCCAGTTCGTGTGGGACTCGGAGGTCGTCGACGTCCTTGGGCAAAAGGGCGTGGAAGGCGTCGCGCTCAGGAACCTCAAGACCGGCGCAACCCGAACGTTCCCCTGTCAGGGCTTTTTCCTTGCCATCGGGCACAAGCCCAACACGGACGTCTTCCGCGGACAGCTCGACCTCGACGACAAGGGGTACATGGTCGTCCGGAACCACACGCGGACGAGCGTCGAGGGCGTGTTCGCCGCCGGTGACGTGAGCGACACGCGTTACCGCCAGGCCGTGACCGCCGCCGGCGCCGGGTGCATGGCCGCCATGGACGCCGAGAAGTGGCTCGAGGAGAAGGGCGGGCACTAGCATGGCACCCGGCGAGAAGGTCACCGTTCGCACTCCCAACGCTCCCGGCTACACCGGCCGCGTCGACAAGGCAAAGTACGAGGCGATGAGGAAGATCGTGCTGCGCGTGGTTCCCAAGGCTGCGCCCGGCATCACCCAAGCAGAAATGTTCGACCGCATCGCGCCGCACGCCAGGCGAACGAAGCTGTTCCCGGGAACCACATACGCGTGGTGGGGGAAGAACGTGCAGCTCGACCTCGAAGCGCGAAAGGTCTGCAGCGCGATCCCAAGGCCAAGCCTCTGCGCTGGCGGCGCGTGCGCTAGGGCAACCTTTAACTCGCGCGGACGTTTCCCAACGATCGCATGGGCGAGCCCAAGCTTGCGGAGAAAAGCTGGTCCGTCGAGCTCGAGCAGAAGGCCTTCGAGCGGCACCGCCGGCGCGCCTACGAGCCCACGTTCGAGAGCGCCCGCCGCGAGACCGGCCCGCTCTTTGTGATCGACACCCCGCCCCCCTACCCGTCGGGCCGTTGGCACATCGGAGCCGTCGCCCACTACGCGCTCATCGACGTCATCGCGCGTTCCCGCCGGATGATGGGCGAACGGGTGCTGTTCCCCTGGGGGCTCGATCGCAACGGCATCAACATCGAGCTTGTCGTGGAGAAGAAGTACAAGAAGCGCATGCGCGAGTGGCCGCGGGCCGAGTTCCTCGACCTTTGCCGCAAGGAGATCGAGGAGAACTCGCGGTCGCTTGCCGCAATCGCCCAACGCATCGGAATGAGTTGCGACTTCGGCGGCGCCTACGCCACGGACTCCCCCGAATATCGGGCGGCAAGCCAGCGCGCGTTCATCGAGCTCTGGCGCAAGGGCGCCATCCTGGAGGACCTTCGGCCCAACAACTACTGCCCCGACTGCGGCACCACGATCGCCGACGCCGAGGTCCTCCGCGAGGACGCGCAAAGCCGCCTCGTGCACGTCCGATGGGACCACGACGCCCCTCTTCCCGGAGACGGCCTTGTCATCGCGACCACGCGCCCGGAGCTCATCGCGGCCTGCCAGCTCCTCCTCGTGCATCCGGACGACGAGCGGTACGCCGCGCTCGTCCGCGCAGGGGCGACGGCCACGCTTCCGGTGTACGGTCGCAAGGTTCCCATCAAGGCCGACCCGTCGGTCGAGACGGGCTTTGGCACGGGCGCGATGATGATCTGCAGCTACGGCGACTTCGCGGACGTGGCCAACTTCCGGAAGTTCGGCCTTGCGCCCGTGGACGCCATTGGTCCCGACGGCAAGATGACCGAGCGCGCAGGTCCGCTCGCGGGCCTTCGCGTCAAGGCGGCGCGCGAGCGCATGCTCGAGCTGCTCCGGTCCGAGGGCCGCATCGTGAAGGAGGAGCCGGTGCAGCAGAAGGTCCCGATCTGCGAGCGCAGTCGGACTCCAATCGAGATCATCAATCTCAAGGAGTGGTACGTGAAGCAGGCAAGCGAGGCGGAATCCCTGCGGGCCATCGCGCAGACGATCCAGTTCCATCCGGCCAAGCATCGGCAGATCCTCCTCGACTGGATCGACACGCTCACGATCGATTGGCCCATCTCGCGGCGGCGCTACTACCATACGGAGATCCCGATCTGGTACTGCGGCTCCTGCCGGACGCCGCACGTTCCCCACGGCGACCGCTACTACCAGCCGTGGAAGGAGCCGGCCCCGCCGGAGATCGCGGAGAAGGGCTGCCGCGCCTGCGGCGCGCGCGGCGCCGGCGCCTTCGTGGGCGAGGAGAAGGTCTTCGACACGTGGATGGACTCGTCGATCAGCAACCTGTACGTCACGCACTGGCACAACGATCCGGACTTCTTCGCCCGCAACTTCCCCACGACGCTTCGCCCCCAGGGGCGGGACATCGTGCGGACGTGGCTCCACTACACGGCCCTCAAGAGCCACCTCCTGTTCGACCGCCCGGCGTTCTCCCACGCGTGGATCACGGGGCTTGGCATGGACGAGCAGGGGCGCAAGATGTCGAAGTCGCTTGGCAACGTCATCGACCCGGACGAGATCCTCTCCCAGCACGGTAGCGACGCTCTGCGCTTCTGGATCGCAAGCGAATGCACGATCGGCGACGACTACCGCATCTCGCGGGACCGCATCCAAGGCGCAAAGAAGTTCCTCTCGAAGCTCTACAACGTGAGCCGCTTCGTGTCGAGCTTCGAGGAGGCGCCGCGGCCCGAACGCCTTGCGCCGTGGGACGCGTGGATCCTCGCGGAGCTCAACCGCACGATCGACGAGGCCCTGGCAGGGTACGCCGCGTACGACTTCTTCCGCGCAGCCAACGGCGTGCGCGGCTTCGTCTGGAACCTCTTTGCCCCGCACTATCTCGAGATGGTGAAGAAGCGGGCCTAC
>DATLFM010000056.1 GCA_035541015.1 Candidatus Thermoplasmatota archaeon | reverse complement strand
AGCGTGACGGTCCGATTGCCGGCCTGCGCGGCAACGTTCCGCGGGGCGCCCGGCGCCGAAAGGGGCAGCGGCGCGGCGGAGGCCTCGGCGCTTGCGGGACCCTCGCCGTTTGCGTTCACGGCGGTGAGGGCGTAGACGTAGGTCGCGCCCACGACGACGTCGGAGTCGACGTAGCTTCGCGGCGAGGCGGGAACGGCGGCAAGGAGGTCGAGCGGGGCGCCTTCCGGACCGCGATAGACGCGGTAGCCCGTCACGGGCGAGCCGCCGTTGGAGGAGGGCGTGTTCCAGGAGAGCGTGATCTTCTCGGGCCCGGCGGTCGCCTGGAGGTTGCGCGGGGCGGAGGGGACGGTGGGAACCGGCGTCGTGGCGGAAACCTCGATGCTTCGCGGCCCTTCGCCCACGGCGTTGGCGGCGCTCACCTCATAGAAATAGGTCGTGCCGTGCGCGACGGCGTTGTCGACGTACGTGCGCGGCGAGGCGGGGAGGTTCGCGAGGAGGGCCTTGCCCTCGCTCGTCGTTCCGCGGTACACGTTGTACGACTGGATCGGGCTCGTCCCTTCGCTCGCCGGAGCGCTCCACGAAAGCGTCACGCGGCCGTAGTCGGGTGCGGCGGCAAGGTCAAGCGGCGCGGTCGGAACCGAGGGGGGCGTCGGATCCGGGTTTGCGCCCACGACGTAGGTGCCCTTGCCCGTGCCGTCGTGGAGCGCGTACGTGCCCGAAAGCTCGGAGCCGGCAGGGGGCATCGACGTGGCCGCGCCATCCACGTTGACAAGGAGGGTCCCGTCGGCGGGGCTTCCAAGAAGGCCGCGGGGGATCTCGAACCGGAGCTCGTTGCCCGACCATGCGACCGCGATCGGGTTTCCCTGAACGCGCGCGCCGTCGTGCACCGCGCGCCATAGCGTGGCGCCGGAGAGGGCGCCGCCGGTCGAATAGGAAACCGTGGCGTAGTAGGAAAGGTCGCCCTGCACGGTGAAGCCGACTCGGTAGCGAAGCGTGACGGGCCGATCGCTGCGGTCGGCCACCTTGAGGTGGATCTGGACGTTCGAGGCGTCCGTGGTCGCGCCCAGGCGAAGAAGGTCGGCGGCAAGCCCCGATCCCGACGCGTGGTCGCCCGCGGCGTCGGAGACGACCTCGACGCCGGCGGAGGCCGAGCCTTGGGCAACGGGGACGAGGGGAGCCGCCGCGGGCAGCACGAGGGCCAGGAACAGGGCGAGCGTCGGGACTCGGGCCACCAGCATACCTCCGAACGCCCCCAACGAGACGACCGGCGGGCTTAAGCAATCTCGTGAAGGCCTATCCGCTCTTAAGCGGCCCGAGCCGAAATTTCTTTTTGGGCCGCCGTCGTCGGCGGCTCATGAGCAAGACGGCCCTGCTGGCGCTGGCGACCCTCCTCCTGGCCGGCTGCGCCGTGCCCGGCTCCGACGACCGGGGCGGCCCCGAGTCGCCGGCCATCCCCTCGATCCCGCCGCTTCGCGTGACGGTGACGCCCCGCGAGGCAGGCGAGATGCCCGGCGTGATGGACGTGGCCTCGACGGCCGCGGGCTTTGCGGCCGAATCGGAGAACTCGACGGAGTTCCCGGCCCGCTTCTTGCGGTTGGGCGGCGAGGTCTTCGTCTCGCCCGCGGGCATGGCGTGGGTACGCTACGACCTCTTCGACGAGCGCGTAAGCCAGGTCGCGATCCAGTCGCTCGCGTGGGACCTTCGGTTCCTCCTCAGCCATCCGTCCGTCTCGACGACGCGCACGCCCGTCGACGGAGGATACCGCCTCGAGGCCTCGGGCGCCTTCATGGAGACGGGCGTCCGCATCCCCTACACGCTTCGCGCCGACGTGCGGCGCGACGCGGTCGAGCGCGCCGTGGTGGAGGCGACGGGCGCCTACGAGAGCCCGTACACGCTTGATCCCGGACCCGGCGTCTCGTTCTCCGCGGAACGCCCGGCGACGTTCCGCGCGCCCGACGAGGCGGCGCGCTTGGATTCCGCCGCGGCCGACCGGCACGCGTTCCTGCTCTCGCTCGTCGAGGAGTACGCGCGAACGCGGCAGGGCATCCTGCCCGAGCGGATCGATCCGGACACGCTTGCGGTCGAGCTCCTGCGATCGGGACGCTCGTGGCCCCGGAACGCGTACGCGGAGGACCGGCCCATGGCCGACGGGGTCGAAAGCGGCGCCTTCTCGTGGACGCGGTGCGAGCTGCGCACGGGCTACTACGCAGGATACGGCTGGGACGGCGCGATCCTCGACTGGGGACGGCGGTGCGCGTAGGCCCTAGAACGGCAGCACGCCGTCGAAGGCCGCAAAGAGTCCCTTGCCGCTGATCTGCCGCGCGACCGTCGCCTTGGCGGAGACGGACTGCGTGACGGTGCCGGATGCGCCCGCGCAGGCGCCGATGCAGCCGTCCGCGTACCCGACGAGCACGCGGCCCTGCCTGTCGACCGTGATGTCGTTGAAGTCGAGCAGGTTGCGGCACGAGCCGCCATCGCCCAGGGGGCCCCGTTGCACGGGATCGTTCGTGACGCGCAGGGTCTGCCAGGTCTTGCCCGCGTCGTAGGTGTAGGCCACGTAGAGGTGCCACACGTGCGTGCTTTGCGCGTTGCAGCCGCCCGTGTTGGCCTCGTTGCTCGTGCTCCCCAGGAACGCGAAGGCGGCGCGGTCGTGGTCGCCCGCGATGACCTCGGCGAACTCCGCGCGCAGCACCGGCGGGTTTGCGAGCGCGCCCACGTTGAAGTAGCGCGTGCCGGCGGGGGCGCCGTTGCCCGTGCCCACGTCCTCCCACGTGAGGCCGCGGTCCTTCGTCACGGCGATGAACGCGCCGTTGGCCTCGGCCTGCCCGAGGTAGGTCCAGTGGCGGCCCTGCGCGTCGGTGTTGTTGCTGGGCGCCACGCTCGGATCGAAGCGGCCGCTACCGGGCGATTGCGGCACCGAGCGGACGTTCCACACATGACCGATGTCGGACGTCACCGAGAAGCCGGCGCGGCCGCTGCAGCGCTTGTTGGGCAGGAAGGCAGCCCCGTCGGGCGCGATGCGGATGTGGCCGTGCAGGCCCGCGCAGGCGTTCACCCACGGGGGCACGGTGTTCTCGAACGTGAGGCCGCCGTCGAGGCTGCGCCCGCAGAAGGCGGGGCCCGGCTGGAGGCCGGGCTGGCCGCAGTAGTACACGACGTGCGGGTACACGGCCGGGCCGGCCGCGCTTGCGTCTGCCTGCTCGACCACGCCGCGGAACGGCTGCGGGTAGGGCCCCGAGCCCACGGTCGGGTGGTCCCAGCCGGGAAGCGAGCAGGACTCGGCCATGGGGATCCACGTTCCGCCGTCGTCGTCCGTGTAGAAGAGCAAGGAGCAACCGCCCGAAAGGCCTCCCGCAAAGGTGCGCCCGGTCACGGAGTCGGTGAACAGCACCGGGTCGACGTTGATGATCGACCCAAGCGGCGTGACGTCCTGCCACTGCACGGTGGGCGGAAACACGCTGTCGTCGAAGGTCGCCCGGAGCACGCGGTTGAAGCTGTTGATGAAGACGCGGCCCGTGTTCCAGTTCACGCCGACGCCCGGCTCGCCGGCGTTGTTGCCCATGCCGGAGGGCGGCTGGGCGAGGAGGAACGAGGGCACGGGGTTCGGGACGGCGCTTGCCACGGCCGACCGCGGGCCCGTGCCAAGCGCGTTCACGGCCGCGACCTGGTAGAAGACCGTCTGGCCGTTTGCAAGCCCCGTGTCCACGAACTCGGTCACGGCCGCCGACACGGTCGCGATCTCCGAGATGTCGTTGCTCGAGGTCCCCCGGTAGACGACGTATCCGGTGACGACGGATCCTCCGGAGGAGGCCGGCGGGCTCCATTGCAGGCGGGCGGACTGGTTCATGCCGCCGGCGATGAGGTCGCGCGGGGCGCTTGGCACGGTGGGCGAGAACGGCGCCGCCGAGACTTGCGGGCTGCGGGGACCCTCGCCTTGCGCGTTCACGGCCGAGACCTCGTAGTGGTACGTCGTGCCTGCGGTCACCGCGTTGTCCGCATAGCTCGTTCCGGTCTGCGAGACGAGAAGCGAGAGGCTCACAGGGTCCGTGCCGCGGTACAGCCGGTACTCCGTGATCGGCGATCCGCCGTCCACCTCCGGGACCGACCACGAAAGCTTGATTCGGTTCAGCTCGGGCGAGGCGGCAAGGCTTCCCGGAGCGGAGGGGACCGACAGCGGGGGATTCTGGCCGATCGTGTAGACGCCCGGATCCGTCTCGTCGTAGAACGTGAGGGTGCTGCGAAGCTCGGAGGGGCCCGTGGGAATCGAGGTCACGGCGGCCGTGATCTGGATGAGATCGACGCCGTTGGCGGGGTTGCCGATGAGCGAGCGGGGCACGGTGAAGCGAAGCTCCGCCCCGGACCACTCGATGAGGATCGGATTGCCCGAGATGCGCGCGGTCTCGGGGATCGCGCGCCAGAGCGTCGCGCCGGACACCTGGCCCGAGGGCTGGTAGGACGCGGTCGCGTAGTACGAAAGCCCGCCCACGACCGTGAACCCGAGGCGGTACCGGAACGTGGCCGGAGGCGGCGAAGGATCCTGGACCTTGACGAAGAACCGCACGTTTGCGCTGTCCGTGCTCGCGCCCACGCGCAAGAGATCCGCGGAGAGGCCGGCCGTCGGCTCGTGATCGTCCGCGTCGTCGAGGAGCACGAGGAAGCCGTTGCCCGTGCCCGTGGAGTTGGCCGACCAGGGAGGCGGCAGGATCGAGACGGCAAGGACCGCCACGAGGACGCCCGCAAGCCACGCCCGAGGCCTTCGACCCGACACCGATCCGACTTGACCGACCATGTTAGCCACCGTACAGGAGCGAGAGGTTGATGTTGGCCTGGAGGGCCATCGCCTTGGCCTTCGCGATCGTCGTGCCCCACACGACGCCGCCGCCGGCGGCCAGGTGCGTGAGCACGCCAAGCGGCGCGCCGCCGCGAAGGACGCCGTTCTGGAGGCTGCACATCACGATGGCCGACCCCGAATCGCCCGGCGCCGCGGCCGCAAGCACGCCCCACGAGCCTTGCGCGTCGTTGTGGCTCACGCCAAAGCCGGCGCGGCTCATGGTGGGCATGACCTCGCCCACGGCAATGCCGTTGCCGTAGTGGCAGACCATGGAGCCGATCGTGGAGCGCCCGTCGGGGCCGGCCACGGGACCGCCGTAGACCGGAAGCGCCGTGCGGATGAGGTGCCAAAGGTTGGGCGGGATCTCCACGATGCCAAAGTCGTGCCCGATCTCCGCGCCACCCGTCTGCTGGCGCGCGTAGACGACCTTGCCCAGCGTGACGAGGTTCCCCGAGACAAAGCTGCCCGCGGCGCCGCCGAAGAGGCAGCTCGACACGCACACGCGCACCACGTGGCCGCTTGCGTTGTAGTCCGCGCCGGGACCGTGCGTGGCCGTCTTGCCGCCCGGCAGGAAGCAGTGGCCGGCCGAGCCGAGGTACCGCTTCACGCCGTCGGTCCAGACGAAGTTTGCCGTGCAGGTTCCGATGCCGCTGATGAACAAGTGGGAGCCGGGCCCGATGCCCGTGGCCTGCGAGGGGACCGGGAAGCTCGGGGGCGGGGAGCTCATCGGCGTCCCGCACGCGCCGGGGCTGGGCGCGCTCTGGCCCGCCGAGTTCCACGCCGTGACGTTGTAGCAGTACGCCTGGCCGTTCTGCAAACCGTCGTCGTAGAAGTTCGTGTCCGTCGCGTTTGCGACGAAGACGCCTCCGCGGTACACGGAGTACGCCTGGATGCTTGCGCCGCCGTTGCTTGCCGGGACGGCCCACTCGACGAAGATAGCGCCGTTCCCGCCGCTTGCCACGAGGTTGCGGGGCGCCGAGGGCGGGTTGGGCTGCGTGGGCGTCGCAAGCTGCGCGGACACCTCCGCGCTTGCCGCGCCCTCGCCCACCGCGTTTGTCGCCGTGACGCGGTAGTAGTAGCGCGTGCCCGTGACGACCTCCGTGTCCTGGAACGCGCGCGCGTTGGCGGGCACGGTCGCGCGCGGCGAGAGGCTGCCGCTTGCCGTTCCGCGGTACACGTTGTACTGGAGGATGTCCGAGCCGCCGTTGCTGGCAGGCTCGCTCCAGCTGATCGTGATCTTGTCGAGCGTGCCCGATGCCGACAGCCCGATGGGCTCCGTGGGCACGGTGAGCGGCGGGTTCTGGCCAAGCTCGTACGAGCCCACGTCGGTCTCGTCGTAGAAGGTGATGGTGCTTCGCACCTCGGAGGCGCCCGTGGGCATCGAGGTGGAGGCGGCCGTGATCTGGGCGAGCTCCGTGCCGTCGGCCGGGTTTCCCATGAGCGAGCGCGCGATCGTGAGGCGAAGCTCCGAGCCCAGCCAGTCGGCGGTGATGGGGTTGCCGGAGATGCGGGCCGTCTCGGGGACGGCGCGCCACAGCGTCGCGCCTTGCAAGGCGCCCGCGGGCGTGTGGGAGACGGTCGCGTAGTACGACAATCCGCCCACGACCGTGAAGCCGAGGCGGTAGCGGATCGTGAAGGGGTTGTTCGCGGCGTCCTGCACCTTGACGAAGAACCGGACCTGGTTCGACTCGGTGCGGGCGCCCACGCGCAGGAGGTCGGAGGCAAGACCGGCGGTCTCGTGGTCGTCGGCGGGGTCCTGGACGATCTCAAAGCCGCTCCCCGAGACGGCCGCGGCCGGGGGCATGATGGGCAGCGCGGCAAAGACGAGCGCAGCTACGAGACCCACGGTGACGACGGCGCGCAGGCGACAAACCTCCCGATCGAACGAACGACGGAAGGGGCCTTCTTAAACAGTCTCATGACTCTCTATACGTGACAAGAACCGTTCACGATCCGGCCCTTGCGATGAACATTCATCGCAGCCTTCGGCTCCGGGCGGGAACTTGAACGAACCTACTTAAGCGGAAGGCAACGTTTGCGCGTCCGTATGCCCGCCCACGCCGCGACGGCCGACGAGGTCGCCGAGCGCACCATCGGCGACCGCAAGCTCGGCTTCGTGGACCTCTCGACCGGCAAGATCGGGACGAAGACGATCCCCATCGCCCTCCGCAAGCGCCTCCTGGGCGGCCGCGGCATCAACGTCGCGCTCCTTCTCAAGCACCTTCCGCCGGGCGTCGAGCCGCTCTCGCCACAGAACGTGCTCGTCTTTGGCGCGGGCCCCTTGACGGGAACGCTTGCGCCCTCGAGCAGCCGCATGAACGTGACGTTCAAGTCGCCCGAGACGAACATCCTGGGCGACGGCAACATCGGCGGCTTCTTTGGCGCCGAGATGCGAAACGCCGGCTTCGACCACCTCGTCGTCACCGGCCGCGCCCCGCGGCCCTCGTACCTCCACGTCCAAGACGGCGGAATCGAGATCCGCGACGCGCAGCCGTACTGGGGCCACGAGACGATCGAGGTCCAGGAGATGATCCGGCGCGACTTCGGCGAGAAGCGCGTCGAGATGGTCGTGACGGGCGTGGGCGGCGAGAACCTCGTGCGCTTTGCCGCCGTCCGCTCCGGCCTGAAGCGCAGCGCCCGCTGCGGCGGCGGCGCGGTCATGGGAAGCAAGAACCTGAAGGCGATCACCGCCACGGGAACGCAGACCCTCCGCGTCGCCTACCCGAAGGAGCTCCTTCAGCGCGCCAACGAGATCCACCACTACGTCGGCGGCTCGAAGGTGGCCCAGGTGCTCGGCACCGTCGGCACGGCCTTCCTGTACGACACGAGCAACGCCATCGGCGCCATCCGCACGAAGAACAGCCAGCTCAACGCGTGGACGGACGTCTTCAACAGCGACCAGATCGAGCACCGCGTCGAGAAGATGGTGTCCTGCTCCTCGTGCTACGTGCACTGCACGCACCGCAACGACCAGGGCGGCGAAGGCCCCGAGTACTCGACGACCGGCATCATGGGCGCCAACATCTGCATCGAGACGACCGATGAGCTCATCGCGCTCAACAACCTCTGCAACGACCTCGGCTACGACACGAGCAGCGCCGGAACGATCCTCGCCTGGCACATGGAGCTCTACCAGCGCGGCATGATCACGGAGAAGGACGTGGGCTTCCCGCTCAAATGGGGCGACTACGAGACGGTCGTGAAGCTGCTGAAGATGACCAGCCGCCGCGAGGGCTGGGGCGACGTGATCGCCGAGTCCACGCAGGCCGTGCGCCTGGGCAAGCTCCCGAAGGAAGCCGCCGACTACGTCATCGCCGTGAAGGGCCTGCCGCAGAGCGACCCGCACGACGTGCGGTACCTCAAGGCGTTTGCGCTTGGCATCGCCGTCGCCTCGCGCGGCGCCGACCACCTGCGGAACCGTCCCACGCTCGAGATCTTCATGAACCTGCCCATGGAGAAGAAGGCGGCGATCTACGGCGAAGGCGTCACGCGCGACCCGACCGTCTACGAGGGCAAGGCGCAGACGGTCGCCTACAGCGACAACATGTTCGCGGCCGTCGACTCGGCGGGCATCTGCAAGTTCGTCACGCACGGCTTCAACAGCCCGCACCTCGTCGATTTCTCGATCGTGGCCGACCTCTCGCGCCTGACTT
>DATLFM010000055.1 GCA_035541015.1 Candidatus Thermoplasmatota archaeon | reverse complement strand
ATCCCAACCTCGGCGGGCTGCGCGGGCAAGGTCGCGGAAACTACGTCTCGCGCCCTTCGGACCCCGCCGCCGACTGGACGCCCGATCGCGACTCGGAAGCCGGCGACGTCGTGTGCGATTTCGTCTTCAACCCGGCGCTTGGCTGCATGAAGCGCCTCGTCGCGCTCGACGCCGTGAAGCCCGACTACCGCCTGCACGTGAAGGACCCGGCGCTGCGGCCCGTCCCGACGGGCTTCTCCGGAAGCGCCTCCATGCTGCGCTTCGAAGGCCAGTTCCCCATCCGTCTGGCGCCCGGCAAGCCCACCCCCATCTTCTCGGTCTCCCCCGAGGCGCAGATCGGCTCCTACGAGACCTTGCCGCGCGTGTCGCTCACCTTCTGGAAGGACGGCGCCGACGCCTACTACGTGAAGGGCAACTACGAGGGCACCGTCGAGCTCACCGTCGTCATGTGGGCGCCTCGCGCGTACTTCGACGGCACGCTCCCGCCGGGCGCAACCGTGGCGGACGTGCCCGCCTCGCTTGCGCCCTCCCTGCCGCCGCAACTGGCAGCTCCGGCCTCGCGCGTGGCCGCGCACGTGGGTCTTGCGGGCGAGCGGAGCGTCGCCACGATCGTGGACCGGCTCGAAGCGTACTTCTCCGCGTTTGGCGAGGGGCCGATCCCCACCGCCGCGCAAGAACCCGACCCGTACCTTGCGATCGCGCTTTCGCAGAACGGGTGCTGCCGACACCGCGCGTTCGCCTTTGTCGTCACGGCGCAGTACCTTGGCGTGCCCACCCGCTTTGTCGCCAACGAGGCGCACGCCTTCGTCGAAGTGTACGCCCCCACGGTGGGCTGGGTCCAGGTGAACCTCGGAGGCTGCGGCACGTACCGCACGAACAACCCCCTCCAGAACCGGCCGCTGTTCAACGAGCGGAACGTCTCGGACCCGAGGATTCCCGACGGTCGCGAGCCGCCCCCGGACGACCTGCCCCCTCCGCCGCCCCGGCGCGAGCGGATCACGATCCCGACCTTCACCGACATCACGCAGGCGCCCGAATCCGTTCGCAAGGGGGAGCCCTTCACGGTCGAGGGCTTCGTCGTGGTCGAGGCCACGGGAGCGCCGGTGGCAGGCGCCGTCGTCGACCTCTTCCTCAACCGGACGAAGGAAACGCCCGGCGACAAGATCGGGCAAGGAACGACCGACGCCCGAGGTCTCTACGCCATCACGACCTCCGTCCAATCGCTGCCCGCGCGCAGCTACCAGCTCGTGGCCGGCGCAAGGCCGCGAACGATCAACGAGACGCACCAATACGGCGAGTCGTGGAGCGACCCCCCCCTCTCCGTCGTGGCAGAGACGCGCCTTGAGCTTTCGATTCCCGCCGTCGACGGCGTGGGCGTCTCCGTTTCCCTCGCCGGGCGCCTGTTGGACGAGTTCGGCGATCCGGTGACCGAGGCGGAGGTCCTCCTCCGCGCGACCGGCGGCGCACCTCCGCTGCGCGCCTTCACGGACGCCGCCGGACGGTTCGAAGCCCGACACGCGTTCTCCAGCGCCGGCACGTACCACGTGATCGTCGAGTTTCCCGGCGACGACTTCTACTTCGCCTCGAACGCGAGCACGACGCTTCGTATCGTGAACGCCGCGCTCGATGTGGGGGAGACGGTGGAGGCCGTGCGCGGCGAGCCGGTGGAGATCCGAGGTACCGTGCGCGTCGGCGACGGCCCGCCTTCGTCTCCGAGGGCCGTGCGAGTCGTGCACGGCTTTGAGACCGCCGACGCCGCGGGCCGTACCACGACGGTCACGACGCAGCCGGCGGGCAACTTCAGCTCCCGCCAGGTCGTCGGCGCCAACGCGACGCTTGGCAACGCCAGCGTCACGGTTCTCCTGCTCGAGCCCCTTCTCGAGAAATCGGTCACGGTGACGATCCGTGCGCGCACGAACGTCACCCTCGACGCCCCCTCGGAGGTGCGGGAGGACGCCGAGGCCCTCGTGCGCGTGGTCGTTCGCGACGATCGCGGACGGCCGCTTGGCAACGCAAGCGTGACGCTCGATGTCCTCTCCGGCGGCGCCGTCGTGCGCACGTTTCCCCTCATCACAGGCGACGACGGCGCCTCGAACGTTTCCGTCAACGTCTCGGGTCTCGTCGGAACGCTTTCTCTCTCCGCCCGCTCGCGACCCGACGGATTCTACCTGCCCTCGGAGTCCTCCGGGCGCCTCGTCGTCCATGGAATCCCGGCGCCACCTGACGAGACCCTCTCGGCGGCCGTCGCCGTCGGCGTCCCGCTTGCCGCGCTTGGCGCCGCGCTTGCCGTGCGAGGTCGCCGCGCGCGCGGATCCGTGCTCTTCCAGGCCCACGCGCCGGGCCGGTCGCTCTCCATCGAGCTTCCCGATCTCGAGGCCGACGTACCGCCGGTCTGGGAGCCACGCGTTCCGCTGCGGATCGGCGTCCGGGTCCGCGGACCCGACGGCGCGCCGCTTCCGGGCGAGCGCGTTCTGCTCGTCGTCGCCGACCGGCGCCTCACGCTCACCACCGAGGCCGACGGCCGCGCGACGATCGAGCACGTCTTCGCCGACGAGGGTGAGCACCCGATCGCCGCGCGCGTGGGCGAAGGCCGCGCCGGGGTCGTGCGCGCGGTCGCCCCGCTGCGCGTGAGCGAGTACCGAAAGGAGGCCGGTCGGTCGTGGGAGGCGCTTCGCGCCGAGCTTGCGGACGCCGGTCTTGCGATCGCACCCGACGCCACGCCGCGCGACATCCAGCGGCGGCTTGCGGATCTCCAGGCCGACGACGAGTCTCTCGAGTCGGCCGTGACGTCGTTCGAAATCGCCAACTACAGCCAGCGTCCGTTCGGCCGCTCGCAATGGGTGGCCTTCGAGCGGGCCCGGGCGCGCGCGCTTGCGCATGCGCGCGGCAAGCTTGCGCCGCCGCCGGATCCCGCGACGGGAGGTGAGAAGGACGCCGCCTCCGCCTGAGACGCAAGGTTTTCCCCCGCAGGCCGCTCCGCCCGCGCCGGTCGTCACGTGGGAATCCAGTCCGGGGCCCGCGCGCCCCAATCGGGCTGCGTTCTTTGCCACGGCCCTCCTCTGCGGAGGCGCCTTCCTCGTCGCCCTCTTTGGCCTTGCCGAGTTCTCCCGCGCGGCGCCCGGCGTCCTTCCGCGCGATCCGTCCGTGCCCCTTGCGCTTGCGCTCCTGTTGGCCGGCGCCCTGGCGTGGGCTCGCCAGGAGACCGGGCGCGCCGTTGCCGGCGGCACGGTCGCGCTCGGGGTCGCCGCAGCGGCGTTGCTTGGCGCCGGCGCGGCGCTCCTGTACCGGGCCCTTGGCGACGTCCTGCCGTTTCCCGAGGAGGCGGGCGTCGTGCTGGCCGCGGCCTCCGGCGCGGCAGCGCTCCTGGTCGTCCTGCGGGCCGCCGCCCGCAACCGTCGGGACGGACTCGCCGCCTTCCTTTCTGGAAGCGCCAGCCGTTTCGTGTACCTCATCGTGGTCGTCGCGAGCTACCTTGCGCTTCGCCCTCGCCTGGCCGGCACCGTCGAGCACATGGATCTCTGGGAGTACGGCGTCGGGCTTGCGATCGCAAGCTTCCTTCTGGCGCGCTACCGGGCGTTTGCAGGCTCGAAGGCACCCGAGAAACCGTGGGCAAGCGTCGCCGTCCGCCACGTCGGCCAATCCCGGCCGATCCCCGACCGTCGGTGGCTTGACGTGGACGCGACCGTGGGCGCCTTCGTCGAGCGCGGCGAGGCGCGCGAGCGCTACCGGGACCTCGTGCTTGCCGCCCTTTCCGCCGGGCGGGCGCCGGCGTCGGCGTCCATGCGCGTCCGCGAGCGGATCGAGTCCTACGAGGACCTTCCGCCTCCGCGCTTCCTCCGCACGCGGCGCCGCCTGCGCGCGCTCGCCTCGCGCAACCGCGCCCGGCGCCTTACGCTCCACCGCGAGATCCTCTCGACGGTCGGAGGTGGCGTGGATGGGTGACGAGGGCAAACGACAATGCGATGCGATCGTGGAAAGCGTGGGAGCCGCCTTCGTGGGCAATCGGCTCCTTCTGCGAAAGCTCCTGGCAGGGGCCTTGGCCAACGGGCACGTCCTGTTCGAAGACTATCCGGGCCTTGGCAAGACGCTTCTCGTGAAGGCGTTTGCCGCCTCCATCGGATGCCAGTCCACGCGCGTGCAGTTTACGCCCGACATCCTGCCCGCCGACATCGTGGGCACGAAGGTTTGGGATCACAAGACCGGCGAGTTTCGGCTGAGCAAGGGCCCGGTCTTCACAAACGTGCTCCTGGCCGACGAAATCAACCGCTCGCCGCCCAAGACGCAGGCCGCGCTGCTCGAGGCCATGGAGGAGCGGCAGGTGACGATCGAAGGCGAGACCCTCGTGCTCGCCTCGCCGTTCTTCGTGCTCGCCACGCAGAACCCCATCGAGCAGGAGGGCACGTATCCTCTGCCCGAGGCCCAAATGGACCGTTTCCTTCTTCGCATGTCGACGGGCTACCCTCGCGACCTCCAGGCCGAGACCGAGGTGCTTCGGCGTCGCATCGCCTGGCGCAAGGACGACCCCACGCGGGACCTCGTTCCCGCCTGCACGGCCGACGAGTTCCGCGCGATGCAGCAGGAGGTCGAGCGCGTCTTCATCCACGACGACCTTCTTCGCTACATCGGCACGATTGTCCGCAACCTGCGCGACCACGCCAAGGTGGAGGTGGGCCCGAGTCCCCGGGGTGCCCTGGCGCTGCTCCGCGTTTCGCGCTCCATGGCCTACCTGCACGGACGCGACTTCGTCACGCCCGACGACGTGAAACTCTTTGTCGTGGACGCCCTCGCGCACCGTACGATCCTCGACATGGAGCAGACGCTTGAGGGCGTAAAGCCGGAGGAAATTGTGACCGAGGTGGTTGCCCAGGTTCCCGTCCCCACGCGCTTCCGCCCGGGCGAGACCGCCGCGCCCGCGTCCACCGAGTCGGTCGCCTGGGAGCCGGATCCCGCCCTCCCGGGGGCCCCGCGCGCCGTGCCGCAAGCACCCGCTTCACCGCCGGGCACCGCGGTCGCGCGACCGCCCTCGCCCTTGAAGCCCACGCTGCAGCGCGTCGTGCCGCCTGCGCCGCCGCCCGTTCCGTCGGAGGCCGCCAAGAAGCCTCGGAAAGGATTCTGGGGACGGTAGGCCCGAATGCTCACGAAGTCCGGGCATGCGCTCTTGGCAACGAGCCTGGCGCTCCTTGCCGCCGGCCTCACCTTCGGCAACTACGCGTATCTGCTCGTGGGAAGCTTCCCTTTGTTCATCGTGCTGGCGGCCATCGGCCTCGACGAGCCGCGCGACGTGCGCGTGGAACGTAACGTGTCCCGCACGAACGTGCGCGCCGGCGACCGGGTGACGGTCGAAGTCCGTGTCGCCTGCGCGGGCGGTCGCGGCCTTCTCGAAGTGCACGTCCCCTTGCCCGAGCCCTTCGAGCTTGTCGAGGGCAGCAACCTTCACCTCCTGCGCAAGGACGCAGGGCCGCTCGAGGCGAGCTTCGCGTTCACGTTCCGTGCGACCAAGCGCGGCACGTGGTCGCTTCCCGCCACGCGCCTGGAGGCCGTGCACGCGCTGGGGCTGCGCGACCCGGTCGCCTGGGTGCAGGGCGACGACGCCGTGCTCGAGGTGAAGCCTCGACTGGCGGGGCTTCGGCGCACGCGGGCGGCGCCCGGCTTTGCGCGCCGCATCTTCCCGGAGAACGACGAGGCTCGCATCGGCGTGCAGACCACGGACTTCCGCGAGATCCGCGACTACGCGTTCGGCGATCCGCCGAGCGCCATCAATTGGAAGGCGACCGCGCGGCGGCAGGCGGGCGCGGCGCCGCTGCCCGGCGGCGGCGCCATGCCCGCGCTCCCGCTCGTGAACGAGTACGAGCGCGAGGGCAAGAAGACGGTCTTCCTGTTCGTCGACGCCGCCGCCTACATGGAGGTGGGCACAAGCGTGGAGAACGCCTTCGAGCGGGGACTCGAGGCGGCCGGCAGCGTCGCGCGCTTCTACCTCGACCGCGGCTACCGCCTGGGCGCCTACGTGTACAACGCGCAGGACCAGCTCCTCCACCCGGACACGGGGCGGCGTCAGTTCCTGCGGCTGGGCCAGGTGCTGCTTCGCCTGGCGCCCTCGCCGCCGCGGCAGGGCTTGCGGGCGGCCGTCGAGCGCTGTCGCGGCTACCTCGTGAACGGGCGTCCTCTCGTTGTCGTGGTCACGCGCGCGACGGAGGATACCGACGGGCTTGCGGACGGATTGCGTCGCCTGCGCGCGATCACCGGGAGGCGCCGCCGCTTGCTGCCGGTGGTCGTCGTCACGCCGTCGCCCTACGCCCTCCTGCCCGCGCGCGAGGAATACGGCGAGGACGTCGTGACGCTTCTCTCCCGGTTGGACCGGCCGGCGCTCTCGCGCGTCCGACGGTTGGGCGCCGCGGTCGTCGAATGGGACCCGCGTCGGCACGGTTTCGAGAGCGCGTTCTTGCGGGGGGCCCGGTGATGGAGCCCGGCGAGCGCGCGCTCCGGTTCGGCGGGGCGATCGCCCTGTGGATCGTGCTGAGCGTCCTCCTCGCATGGAGCCCCGTCGTCGCGTCGGTGCCCGACGTGCCGACGGTCGTGCTGGCCGAGATCCCGGGCGCTGGCTTCTTCCTCGCGGCGTTGTTCGACGCAAGCCCGCTCGGCTTCTGGGAGACGACCGCCTCGCTTCTCGTGCTTGCCCAATGCCTTGCAACCGCTTGGACGCGGAACTTTGGCGTCGCCGGATGGCTTGGCGCGTGCGCGCCGGTCCTGCTCTTGCATGCGTACGGCTGGTCGAACCTCGACTGGTCGCGCGCGCTGCACGCGGACTTGGCGCTTGCCCACGGCGGCTTTCCCGCGCCCGAGATCGTGCTCGTCGGCGCTCTTCCCGTCGCCCTTGCGCTTGCGGTCTCGCTTGCCATCCTTCCGCGGCAGGCGGTCGCGCACTATCGCGCCAAGGGCGTGCCGGCCGAGGAGGTCGCCGCCATCCGGGGCGTGCTGCGGCCGGCCGCCGGCGTGCTGGCAGCCGCGCTCTCCGGCACGGCCTTCCTGGCCTTGGCGCTGCCGATCGCCACGGGGGCGCTCGCGCAAGGATCGAGGCTCACGACGGGGGTCCTCCTCGTGCCCGTGGTCGCTGCGGGAGGCCTGCTCGCCCTGCTTCTGCTCTCCGGCCGCCGACCGGCGCGGGCGGAGGCGGGCGCTTCGCAGGCAAACGCCGCGAAGCCGCCGGCCGTCGTCTGGGAATGAAGCCCTCGGGAGGCAATGGGTCGTCATCGGAAGCCGGAACGCGGCTCCTTGGGTGACCCTCTTCTCGTCATAGGGCCGAGCCTCCAAGGGTCGCCCCCTGCTTCACGGTTTCCACCGCGGGCGCGCTTGTCCCACAAACGTCCTTGGGAGGAACCGCGCGAGCCTTGGCGAGGAGGATCATGGCCAGCACTTCCCCGTTCGACCGGCGGACGAGCGGAGCCCCGCGCTTTGAGGACGTCGCCGCGGCGTTGGGCCTGCCGGCCGAGCGGGTGCGACGGGCCTTCGACGAGGTCGGCGGAACGCCCGAGGAGTATTACCATTTCGTGATCGACGGGGACGCCGAGGAACGGATCGACGAGCTGGCTCGCGCGCTTGGGATCCGGCGCGTCGAGCTTTCCGTCGCGCTTGTCGAGAGCGCGACCATGCCCTCGCCTGCCGCTCCCGTCGTTCCGGCCAAGCCGGAAACGCCGCCAACGCTCGAGACGGCCTCGAACGTCTCCGCGCGCCCGAGCGAGCCCATCCTCCGCGCGGCCGAAGCCGGAAAGGAGGTCGTTCGGGACGCGGCCGAGACCGTGGAGCGGCTCCTCGACGCGGCCGCCCGCACGCTGTCGGCCTCGCGCGACCTCACGCGCGCGATCGATCGCGTCGCCGCCCGCGCGCGCCCTCTCGTGCGGGAGGCTTCGCAGGCGGCACGCGACGCGGCTGCGGCAGGCGAGGACGCCGCGCGCGCAACGAGATCCTCGGTCGCCGAGGCGGGCGCCTCGGTCGGAGCGTTGGCGAAGGAAGCTTCCGTGGCGGCCGAGGAGGCAAGCGTGCGCGCGCAGGCGACGGCCGAAACGCTGGAGGGTACGGTCGACCGGACCGTGGACTCCACCATGACGGTCGCGCTGCGGGCCGTTGGCGACACGCTTCCGTCCTATCTCAACGCGACGGTCGCGACGCTTGTCGGCACGGGCATCGTGCTCCTTGCGCTGGGCCTCTTTGCGCTCCTTGCCCCGGACACGTTCCTCGCCGTCCTTCCCTACCTCCTTGGCGTGCTGTTCCTCGGCCTTGCCGTCCTCCTCCTGTACTTGGCGGCCCGAATCTGGGGGGCCACGGAAGACCTGCGCTTGGTCGCCTCCATGGCGCGCCGGCTCCGCCGGCGGTACGCCGCGGACCGGCCGGTGGCGCCCACGTTGCCTCAACGCGGGGCTGCGACCCGCGCGCCTCCCGGCACGGTCTAGCGCCACCAGAGACGAGCCTGCGCCGCCAGCGCAAGAAGCGTCCCGACGCCGGCCAGCGTGGCGCTTACGCCAAGCTCCGGGGGCAGCGGGCCGCGCGGCGCCACCGCCCACGCCAAGGCCAGACGCGCCAGGAATTCCAATAGGCCGGCCCCCGAACCAAGCCCGATCAGCACGGCGGGAACCGCGCGCGGCGTCCGCCCCGCCAAGAATCCGCCCGCCAGGACCGAGACCCCGCCCAATGCAGCCACGACGCCAAGGGCATGCCGCGCCGCGCCGGCAAACTCGCCCATCGACGGGTGCAGCGAGGCGGCATCGAGGACCCCGCCAAGCCCCCCGAGGCTTCCCGAGACCCCCGAGAGAAGGAGCAGGGCGCCCGAGGCGTAGGCCAGCCCGCGCGCGGGCGGAAGCATGCGTCCGACCATGCATTTTCATCGCAAAACGTTCATCGAAACGAGCGCGTCGCGACGGCCTTTGCGCGCTCGTTCCGCTCTATAGAGAACTCTTAAATAAGGCCACCCGCATGCGCGGTCGACGTGGCCGTCATGGTCGGTTCGCGCTTCAAAATCGCGTTCTCGCTGGTCCTTTTTGGGGGCTTGCTCCTTGGCGTTTTCGCCGACGTTCAAAGCCGATCCTCCGGCGTTCACGAAGGCAACCTGGATCCCGGCACCGCCTCGCTTATGGCCGGCGGCTGCTCGTGCCACAACCCCTCTCCCAGCCCCGAGGTGGCGGCCGTCCTCGAGGGAGTTCCCCCCTTCTACGTACCCGTCGGGCCAGGTGGCGCCTACGAGCAGCGCCGCTACGAGATCACGATCCGCATGCAGGGGGGTCCCGAACCCCGCGAGGGCGCCAACACGGGCGGCTTCCACCTCCACGTGACCGGCGGAACGCTGCTTCCGCCGGGGGATTCCGCGCAGGCATCCTTCGTCCAAGTCGTCGAAGGCGGGCACGAGGCCACGCACACCGCGCGCGGCGACCGCGAAGCCGACCGGGTCTTCCGGCTCCAATGGGAAAGTCCGGCGCAGCCGGGACCCGACGTCCAGTTCACGCTCACCGTGAACACGGTGAACGGCATCAACGGCAACGATCCCGACGACCTTTGGAACCGCTTGAGCTTCCTCTCCATGGGCGCGCAACGCTTGGGAGCCGTCGAGGCGCACGATCCGATCCACGCCTTCACGCAGCTTGGCGTCAACTTCTTCGCCTACTGGGTCGGCGTCGTGAGCTTCATCGTGCTCTTCGTCGTGCTTGCGATCACCTTCTTCGTGCTGCGGTACGGAGAGAGCGCGCACTGGGCCGCGTGGAAGGACCGGGCCGCCAAGGACAAGGCTCCCGCTCGCAAGGAAGCCTCCCGCGACTGGACGAGCTGGACCGTCGGCGCGATGGTCCTCGCGTTTGCCGGCTACGCGGCCTGGCAGCTGTGGGGCCGGGACGTCGTGGCGGCCGGCAGCCTGGAAGGCTTCACGTTCCTGCTGTTCGTGGGAGTCGCCACGCTCGCAGGAACGATGATCCTTGGCGTCTACTACGCCGTTACGCGCATCCGACCCTCCGCCTCGGAGACCGAGCGCGAGCGCGAGGGATGACGACCCATGGCCAAGGAAGCCGGCGAGATCGTCCGCTACGAACCCGCTCCCGAGCCGCTCTCGGTGGCCGCGGCCATCGTCGTCCTGGCGGCGCTCGACGCGATCTTCGTGCTCCTCTTCCTGTGGGGAAGCTTCGTGGCCAAGTGGAACACGCCGGTGGATCAGCAGGTGCTGGCGTTCTGGCTTGCCAACGTGTTTGCCATCACGGCTGTCATCCTTGTTCTGTACCGGCGGTTCTTCCTGCCGGACCTCTTGATCGTGAAGAAGCGGCGAAAGAAGTTCGAGGACTTCTAGAGGAACCATGGTCGACATCGACGAGATCCCGGAACCGGAGCAGGGCGTCAGCCGCCGCTCCTTCGTGAAGGGAAGCCTCCTTGCGGCCGCCGGCGTGGCCGCGGCAGGCAGCGTGGGCGCGCTCGTCAACTCCTCGTTCATCACGCGCGACGCGCCCGTGCGGCGGCTCCATTACATCGGCAACACGCTTGTCTCGGGTCCGGCCCCGCAGGGGCTGCCCCTCATCCCCCTCAAGGTCGAGGACGGCGTCGTCCTTGGCGATCCCGACTTTGGCTCCGACGATCCGGAATGGAGCGCTCGCATCGGCAGCGTACTCGACTGGTACAAGTTCTGCGGGCACGAGGATACGCCGGGCCTCTCCTCCACCTTCCGCTCGGACAACCACCTGAAGTACTTCCTGCTGCCCGAAAAGATCGCCTCCACGCAGTCGGCCGGGATCGAGCTTTGGTACCGCGACCGCATCGGCGAGGACATTCGGGTGGACGACTTCCGCGACGTCGGCTACGGCGCGGGGTTCCGCTGGCGAAGCGAGGGCCAGACGGGCAAGAACATCATCACCGGCATCGTCATGCGCATGCGCCGGCGTGCCCTTGCGTACACGCCGGGCCCCTGGCCGCTTGGACCCGAGCATTTCGAGCGCGCCGCCGAGGGAATGTACGTCGACCTTGGCGACGGCACGGTCCTCATGGCCTGCATCAGCTTCTGCAAGCATTTCTGCTGCGTTCCCGGCTGGCAGGAGTCGCCGCTTGCGCGCACGCAAGGCTTCTGGAGCAAGGTGTTCTGCACCTGCCACTTCAGCGTGTACGATCCCGTTCTCGTCAAGGGCGACTACTTCATCGGCGAGAGCGCCGCGCCTGGAGGAGGGGACGCCGGTGGCCACTGAATCCCCCCAAGCGGGAAACGTGACGGTCGACGCTCCCCGCATCGGCCGCAAGCGGCCCGTTCGGCGCGTGACGCCGAGTCAGAAGATGATGCTCGCCGCGTTCGCTTGGCTCGACGAACGCTTCCGGCTGCGCGACTACACGGACGTGATGAAGGACTTCTACTACGAGATGAACCTCGCGCTCCCGCGCAGCCACACGGAGAAGTACAAGCTGCGCAGCATCTGGTACTGGTACCCGCTCTACAGCCTCGGATCCGTCTCGCTGCTCGCCTTCCTCGTCGCCGTCGTGTCCGGCGTGCTGCTGGCCCTCTACTACGTGCCAAGCCAAGCCCCCGCGCCCGGCTGGGACGATCCGAACGTTTCCGTCGCGTGGGCAAGCGTGATCTACATCATGACCGAGGTTCCCTTCGGCTACATGCTGCGCTCCATCCACTTCTGGAGCGCCATGATCATGGTGGCGGCGGTGTTCCTCCACATGATGCGCGTGTACTTCACGCAGGCCTACAAGAAGCCGCGCGAGCTCAACTGGCTCGTCGGTCTGGGCCTGTTTGGCGTCACCATCTTGCTCGGGTACACGGGATACCTGCTGCCGTGGAGCCAGCTCTCGCTGTGGGCGGGAACGATCGGGCTTGAGATGAGCGCCGCCTCGCCGATCATCGGAAAGTACTTGCAAGCGATCCTGTTCGGGGGCACGGCCTTCAATCCGGCGCTCAACGTCCCGCTCACCCGCATGTACGTGCTGCACATCTTCCTTCTCCCCGCGGCCGCCTTTGGCCTCATCGTCGTGCACCTCGTGATCGTCTGGCTGCAGGGAATCGCGGAGCCCCACTAGCATGGCAAGCGCGCGCGTTTCGATGGGGGAACTCACCGAGGAGTACCTCAAGGAGGCCCGCAGGATCGAAGGCGAGCGCCGCGCCAAGAAGCGTCTCCGCACGGTGGAGGCCCAGCCGTTCTGGCCGCACGAGGCCATGCGCGACACGGCCCTCATCCTGTTCTTCGTCGCGGGCACGCTGTACATCTCCGCGGCCATGCCCTACTTCCTCGAAGCCCCCGCCAACCCGGCCGGCCAGCCCGAGGTCATCCTGCCCGACTGGTACTTGCTTTGGTCCTACGGGCTTCTCAAGCCCGGCGTGGCCAATCCCATCGGCGAGGCGACGCCCTGGGAGGTGCCCGGCCTCTCCGAGGTCCACGGCTTCGTCAATCCGGGCACGACGGTGGTGCTCGACGCGAAGACGATCGGCCTCATCCTGAACGGCATCCTGGTCGTGCCGCTCGTCCTGCTTCCCTTCATCGACCGCGGCAACCCACGCCGCCCCCAGGAGGCGCCCCTCCAGGCGGGCCTTGGCGTCGCCCTCATCGTCTTCCTGTTCATGGTGAGCGTGTTCTCCGTGAACAACGTCGTCTACAACGAGTACCCCGTATGGGGCGCGCCGCTGTACGACCTCACGCCGCGTCCCGCGCACGGGGCCTATCTGCCCGACGACCCGGCGCTCTCGGGCATGCGGGAGATCACCGTGTCCGCCACCGTCTCCGTGGAGGAGCTTGGCAACACGAAGTGGATCCTCTCCAAAGCGGATGCGCTGGAGGCTGGCGCCGCGTCATACTACATACGCGTCCTGTCGTCCAACGCGATCGAGTTTGGCCTTGGGCTCGACGAGACGCGCAACGGGCGCGTGGTCTCCACGCTCCACACGATCGCCGCCGGCAACCTGCGCGATTCGGGCGTGCACACGTTCGCCTTCACGTACAACGGGACGACGTTCACGGGCTGGTTCGACGGCGAACCCCTGGAACGCCTCGAGGTCGCCGGGTCCGTGACGCGCACTGGCGCGCCGCTGCTTCTGGGCAACGGACCGGCGGCGGCCGGCCAGGTGAAGGCCTACTTCGCCGGCACGATCGACGACGTCCGCGTCGTCGACCGCGCGCTTGCGACCTCCGAGATGGAGAACCTTACGTCGCTGGGCGTCCTTTCGGGCGACGTCGTGCGCTGGGGCTTCGACGGCAACGACCTCCGCCCCCCGACGATGGGCGTTCCCGGCGCCGCCTTCAGCGAGCCCTCGCGCGTGGTTCGCGACGGCGACGGTGCGCTCCACTTCGCTGGCGTCCGAAGCACCCTTGCGGGCATTCCGGCCATTCTCTTCTGGACGCTTCCGCTTCCCCTCGTGTTCGCGGTCCTGCGCTGGCGCGTGCTCGGTTACACGGCCCTTCGCGCGGCGGCCATCGGCGCGGTCCTCTTCCTTCTGCTCATCGGGCTTCTCATGTACAACATCGGCGACTGGACGCCGTTCCTGCCGTTCTACCTGTTCCACGGGTGCCAGCAGCCCATCTGGACGTTCCCGTTGTGCATCGGCGCCGCGCCGCTTGTCACCGCCAACCCCGCCTTCGATCCCATCAACGGCCTGCTCCTGGCCATGCAACGGCTGGACAACACGCTCTTGGCGTGGATGACGTGGTGGCTGACGATCGCGTCCTTTGAGATCACGTTCTTTGCGTTGGCCTACTGGAAGCTGTGGAGCGAGCGCCGCGAGACGTACGAATTCTTCCTCAACCGGACCTACTACAGGGTCCGGTGAGGGGGTCCGGTGAAGGAGGACCATGCTCACGCGAACGGCCTTCGGACTTGCCGCCGCCGGCTTCGTCCTGTCGCTTGCAAGCGGCGCGCTCGGGGCGCTGCTGATCCTGGCCGCCCTCGTGGCGCTTGGCCTTGGGCGCCGGGAGCACGGCGAGGACCACGAGCTTCTGGTCATGGGAGCCGTGCCCATCGTCTTGCTCGGATTCCTCGTTTTCTCCTTCCCCGAGCCCTTGGCGTCCATGCTCGTCGGTCTCACGGCCCCGTTCACGTCCGCCTCCGCCAAGGCCCCCGCGATCGCCTGGTGGTCGCTCCTCCTGACGGGACTTGGATTCCTTGCCCTGTGCGTCGGCTGGGCCGTCGCCCTTTGGGATCGCGCCGGTCCGGCCGGACGCGCGCTCGCCGTCGCCGCGGCGGTCTTGGCGCTCCTCCTGCCCGCCGTGCTCCATCTCAACGCGGCCGTCGCCGGTCCCGCGTCCGGCTTCAACGAGGGTCTGGCGGAAGGCCGTCACAATTTCTCGATCCCGTGGCCCGTCCTCACGCTCGCAAGCGTCGCGGGCGGCAAGATCGTGCTTGCCCTTGCGCTGGCCGCAACCGCCCTGCGGGCGTACGGGGTGCGGCGCGACTTGGGCGCCCACTTGGCGTGAGCGCCCGCGCCGCGCAAGCGAAACCATTTTGAAGGCGCGCCCCGTCGTCGCCTGTGCCCCTGCCCAGGTCGCCTAGCGGTATGGCGCAAGCCTGGAAAGCTTGTGTCTGAAAGGACTCGGGAGTTCGAATCTCCCCCTGGGCGCTCGACGTCCGTCTTGGCCCAGGTCGCGGACGGCAAGCGAAGCTTGCCGGACGTGTCGTGGAATCGAAGAACACGACGCGAACGGTTAAGGCAGGCGCGTCTCGTTCGGCCGGCATGCGCGCAACCGCGGGGATCGTTCTTGTTCTCTTGGCCGGATGCGTGGGGCCGATCGAACATCCGGCGGGCGACGATTCGACTTCTCACGAACCGCCCGAGCTTCTCTCGGTTCTCGCGCCCCGCCCCGTGTCGGCAGGAGACTTGCGTGAGCGCGAGGGCGCTTCGGCGATTTCCCCGAAGGATCCCAACGTCATCGCCGTCGCCTTCAACGAGCGGACGCGCATGCCCGTGACGCAAACGGGCACGGCCACCGAACCGATCCTTCCGGGGCTTCTGCGAAACGTGGTCGCCCTCTCGCGGGACGGCGGCGAGACCTGGACGCGGATCGTCCTTCCCACGGCCGACAACGCACCGCCGGGCTCGAGGTGGGCCATGGCGTGCTGGACCTTCGATCCCACGGCCGTGATCGACCGGGACGGGCGGGTGCACGCCACCTCGATGTTCATCGGTTGCGGAGGCCCGGGGTACGGGACGACAAACGGCCTTCTCCATGCGATCGTGGACGAGCGGGGCCCCGGCGAGCCAAACGTCATGGCGCTGGGCGCCGGCGGGATCGCGGGAACGTTCCACGATCGCCAATGGACGGCCTACGATCCGCAAAACCACCGGCTGGGCGCCGCTTGGACCGCCTACACGGGCGCCGCGCAGCGCCTCTCGCTCGTCGCCGTGTTCTCCGAGGACGGCGGCCGCACGTGGACGTTGCCGGAGGATCTCGACGCAGGCCTGCTGGCCGCCGGTGCGGCCAACTACCTCGTTCACGCGATGTGGGACTCGTCCGGGGACTTCGTGGTGTCGGCGTACGGCTGCGACGCTACCCCGCCTGGCGCGCGACCGTTCGTGTCGGGCCGCTGCCTTTGGCAGTTCTCCGGACAGCCTGGCGGACCCTGGCGACGGTCGGAGTTCCGCTACGAAGATTGCCCAGGTGCGCCGGCGGGCGGGGGATTCGGCTATGCAAACGGAGCCGCGGCGAGCTCGACGCGATACGTGGGCGCGGCCGTCCACGACCGAGGCCGGCCCGTCGGCGTGTGCGTGGCGGCAAGCGACGACGGCGGTGCAACGTGGCCGCGCGCGACGTATCTTGCCTCCGCGGCGCAGCCGAGCCTGTCTGCCGCGCCGGACGGGGGCGTGGCCGTCTTCCACCTCGCGCTTTCGGGCGACGTGGCGACACCCACGCTCGTGTGGCTGGAACCCGCCGCGCTTTCGGTGCGTGCCGAACGCGCGTTGGGGCCGGCGTACGACGCGGACACGGACGACGACGGCTGGCTGGAGCACGGAGACTACGAAGGGTCTTCCGTGCACGGCGACGCGTTCTTCTGGATGCTCACGAAGCCCAACCAGGAAGGTCGCAGCAGCGGGGATTCGTCGAACGATCTGGACATTTGGGGCTACCGCGGCGCCTTCGCGCGGACGTGACGCAGCGGAGCCGCAAACCCCGCGCGACGTCGGGCCGAGCGAGCCAACCTTTTTATATCCGCCTCCTTCTTGCCCCGCGAACCCGTAGGAGTTTTTCGTTTCATGGAATTGGAGATCTTCGCCGTTGGCGGCTACAACGAGGTCGGCCGCAACATGACGTGCGTACGCTACGGCCGCGAGGCCGTCATTTTCGACATGGGCATCCACCTCGACCGCCTGCAGATCCACGAGGACGCGGTGTTCGAAGAGCTCTCGCCCGACGACCTCATCAAGATGCACGCGATCCCCGACGACGACGTGCTCAAGCACAAGGGCCTTCAGGTGAAGGCCATCGTCCTCGGGCACGGCCACCTCGACCACATCGGGGCCGTCGTGAAGCTCGCGAGCAAGTACAAGGCGCCCATCTTCGGCTCGCCCTACACCTGCGCCATCCTCGAGCAGGGCCTCGAGGACAAGCGCCACGGAGCCCGCATCCCCAACAAGGTGATCCCGCTTCGGCCGGGCCAGGAGCGGAACCTCTCGAAGGATCTCACGATCGAGCTTGTGCACGTGACGCACTCGATCGCGCAGGCGTGCCTTGGCGTGCTTCACACCCCCAAGGGCGCAGTCGTCTACGCGCTCGATTACAAGTTCGACAACACGCCGGTCATCGGCAACAAGCCAGACTACGACCGCATCCGGTCGCTGGGCGACGAGGGCGTGAAGGCGCTCATCGTCGAGAGCATCCGGGCCGACGAGGAGACGAAGACCCCCAGCGAGGCCATCGCGCGCGACATGCTCAAGGACTACCTCTTTGGCCTTGGCAACGACCGGCACGGCCTGATCGTCAGCACGTTCTCGAGCCACACCGCGCGCATCAAGAGCATCGTCGAGTTCGGCCAGCAGATGGGCCGGCGCGTCATGCTCGTGGGGCGCAGCGTGGAGAAGTACACGGCGATCGCCCAGGAGCACGGTCTGCTCAAGCTGCCCAAGGGCGTGGAGCTCGTGGGGGGCGGGCGCGAGGCCGAAAACGCCATGAAGCACGTGACCAAGGAGGGCAAGGAGGAGTTCCTCGTCGTGGCGACCGGCCACCAGGGCGAGCCCGGCTCGCTACTGTCCAAGATCGCCGATGGCAAGACGGCCTACCGCGTCGAGAAGAACGACCACGTCATCTTCAGCGCGGACGTCATCCCCAATCCGACCAATCGCGCCAACCGTTACGTGCTCGAGACCAAGCTCAAGGGCCAAGGCGCGCGCCTCATCAAGGGCGCGCACGTGTCCGGCCACGCCTCGCGCGAGGACCACCGCGAGCTTCTGGCCATGCTTGAGCCCGAGAACATCTTCCCCGCCCACGGCAACCTCGACATGCAATCGAACTTCGCCGAGCTCGCCGAGAACCACGGCTGGAAGCTCAACGACAGCGTCTTCCTCTCCCGCAACGGCGCCTCGCGCGTGCTCAAGGTGTGACCATGGATCCGTTGGCCCGCTCTGCGCAGTACGCAAAGCTCGTCGAGGAACGCCTGGGCAAGGTCCTTTCGGACGTCGAGCCGGCCTCGCTTGGCGAGGCGGTGCGGCACTACCCCCTGGCCGGCGGCAAGCGGTTTCGGCCCGCGCTTGCGATGGCCGCCTGCGAGGCCGTCGGCGGGACCGCCGACGCCGCGCTTCCTCTGGCCTGCGCGGTCGAGATGGTCCACAACTTCAGCCTCGTCCACGACGACATCATGGACCGGGACCCGGTCCGCCGGGGGCTTCCGGCCGTGCACGTCAAGTTCGGCGAGCCGGCGGCCATTCTGGCAGGCGACACTCTCTTTGCGGTCGCCTTCGAGGAGATCGCGCGGCTGCGGTGCCCGCCGGCCGTCCGCGTGGACATCCTCGCCGACTTCGCCCGCGCCACGCGCGTGCTCTGCGAGGGCCAGCAGATGGACATGGAGTTCGCCGGGCGGGAGGTGGGCCGCGAGGAGTACCTCGAGATGATCTACCGCAAGACGGCCGCGCTGTACGAGACGGCCGCGCGCAACGGTGCCCTGTGCGGGGGCGGATCCCACGCCGCCGTGGAGGCCCTCTCCGCGTACGGGCGCGCCTTTGGCATGGCCTTCCAGGTGCGCGACGACCTCTTGGGCGTGGTTTCGACCGAGAAGAAGACGGGCAAGCCCAAGGAATCGGACATCCGCAACGGCAAACGCACGCTCATCCTGCTCACGGCACTCCAGAACGCCGACGACGAGCAGCGCGCCCTCCTGGAGTCCACCGTCGGCAACGCCAACGCGACGCCTGCCCGCGTCGCGCGCGTGCACGAGATCTTCCTCGAGACGGGAGCCGTCGACGACGCGGTCAAGCTCACCGAGCGCTATCACCAAGAGGCCGTGGAGGCCCTGGAACCTCTGCCCGCCAACCCCGCGCGCGAGTTCCTCGTCCGGCTCGCCGAGCACGCGGGGCGCCGCGAGGCGTAGGGACATGGCCGAGCCCGCCTCTTCGTTCCCGCCGGTCGTCCGGGAGGCCGCGCGGCGTTTTGCATTGCAGAACGCGGCGGCCCACGGCCAGCCCGACCCGGGTGCCGTCATGGGCAAGATCATGGCCGAGTTTCCCGAGCTTCGGCCCCGCGCAAAGGAGGTTTCCGCCCTCGTGCGCGAGGTCGTCGCCGGGCTTGCGCCGCTCTCGCAGGCCGACGCGCGGGCGACGCTTGAGAAGGAGGCTCCCGAGCTTCTTGTCCGGGAGCGCAAGGAGCGCGACCTCTCGCTGCCCGATCTGCTCGGCGCACAGGAGGGCAAGGTGGTCATGCGCCTGGCTCCCTATCCCTCGGGGCCGCTCCACGTGGGCAACGCACGCATGGCCGTGCTGAACGACGAGTACGTGAAGCGGTACAAGGGCCGTCTGCTCCTCGTCTACGACGACACGATCGGAAGCGAGGAGAAGCTACCCGTGCTCGAAGCCTACGACCTCATCCGGCAGGGGCTCGAATGGCTGGGCGTCCGCATCGACGGCGTGGCCTACAAGAGCGAGCGCATGGAGATCTTCTACACGTGGGCCGTGCGCCTGCTCAAGACGCATGGGGCGTACGTGTGCGAGTGCGGCGCGGCCGAGCTTCGCGAGAACCGCGAGCGCGGACTCGAATGCGCGCACCGCGGCCGCACCGTCGAGGAGAACCTCGACCTCTTCGCGAAGATGCTCGCGGGCGGTTTCCGCGAGGGCGAGGCGATCGTTCGCCTGCGGACCGACATGCGGGCGCCCGATCCCGCGTTTCGCGACCGCGTGCTCCTTCGCATCAGCGAGCGGCCGCATCCGCGCGCGGGCACGCGCTACCGCGTGTGGCCCATGCTGGAGTTCTCGTGGGCCGTGGACGATCACCTTCTCGGGATCACCCACGTGCTGCGGGGCAAGGACCTCGTGATCGAGGATCGCATGGAGGCGGCCATTTGGCAGAAGCTTGGCGTCTCCGGCCCGGCGTTTGGCCACTTCGGGATGCTCCGCGTTGCCGACGCGAAGATCAGCAAGAGCAAGAGCATGGCCGAGGTCCGAAGCGGCCAGTACACGGGCTGGGACGATCCGCGCACCTGGAGCCTCCAGTCGCTGTCCTCCCGCGGGATCGAGCCGGAGGCCGTGCGTCGCTTCGTGCTCTCGTTTGGGCTCTCGATGCAGGACATCGAGGTCCCGGCCGAAAACCTCTACGCGGAGAACCGCCGGCTTCTCGAGGCGCGCGCCAATCGCTACTTCTTCGTGGCCGATCCCATGTCGATCGCCATCGACGGAACGCCGTCGTCGGGCCTTCAGGCAAGCGCACCCCTGCACCCGGACCATCCGGAGCGGGGCGTGCGGCATCACATCCTCCCGGCGCCCGTGAAGGTGTACGTGCCGCGGGCCGACTTCCTGGCGTTGCGGCCGGGCGACAGGGTGCGCCTCAAGGATCTGGGGAACGTCGAGTGCACGAAGACCGGCTACCAATACGTCGGGAACGACCTTTCGGTGCTCAAGGAAGGGGTCCGCATCGTCCACTGGTGCCCCCCGTACGCGATTCCCGGCGTGGTCGTCTATCCCGACGGCGCTCGCGCCGAGGGCATGGTGGAGCGCTTGGCCGCCACCGAGGCCGGCAAGGTCGTGCAGTTCGAGCGCATGGGCTTTGCCCGCATCCGGCGCAGCGACGGCAAGCAACTCGAGGCCTACTTCGCCCACCGGTAGGAATTCATACCTCGGCGCCCATGCGCCGTCGGTCGATTCCGTTGGCCCAGCCGTCGCTTGCCCGGACACCCGCCGAACCAACGCCCGCCCCCGTCCCGACGAAGGTCGGAATCTTGGCGGAGGACGCGAACCGGCGCATCCTCGTCGTGAACGACGAGTTCTGCCGCCTGTTTGGGATTCCCGTGCATCCGGACCGCCTCTACGGCTACGATTGCCGCCGCGCGGCGGAGGAGGCCAAGGACCTCTTCGAGGACCCGGCGGGCTTCCTGCGGGGCATCGAGCGGGCCCTTGAGGCCAAGCAGATCGTGCGTGGCGAGCGGCTGCGCCTGCGCGACGGGCGCATGCTTGAGCGCGATTACCTTCCCATGCCCTTTGGCGCCGGCATCCACAACCTGTGGCAGTACCGCGAGATCCGCGATCCCTGACGCTCGCGCGCGTCTCACGTTTCGTCGTCGGGTGGAGCCGGCTCGGCGTCTTCGCGGGGAAACACCGGCGGCTTGCCGTCGCCGCCCGCATGGGGTGCCTGCGGTGGCAGGGCCGGAAGGTCCGCGGGGGCCAGGCGCGCGACGGCAATGATGCGGTCGCTCTCCTCCAGCTGCATGATCCGCACGCCCTGCGTGTTGCGACCCTGCTCGCTGATCGTCTCGACGGGCACGCGGATCACCATCCCGCTCTTTGACGTGACGATCACCTCGTCTCCGTCGGCCACTTCGAGCACGGAGACGACCTTTCCGTTGCGCTCGGTCGTCTGGATGGTGATGATGCCCTTGCCGCCGCGGTGGTGGACCGAGTACTCCGGCACGGGCGTGCGCTTGCCGTATCCGTTCTCCGTGATCGTGAGCAGGCGGCCCTTCTCCCGGTCGCGGATGAGGGCCATGGCCACGACGTTCTCCCCCGGCTCAAACGTCGTGCCCTTGACGCCGTAGGCGGCGCGGCCCATGGGCCGGACGTCCGCCTCGGAGAACCGGACCGAGAGGCCCGAATCCTTGGCAAGGACCACGTCGGTGCGCCCGTCCGTGATTCCGACGCCGACGATGGCGTCGTCCTCCTCCAGGTTGAGCGCGCGGATGCCGGTCACGCGCACGTTGGCGAACTGGTCGAGACCCGTCTTCTTGACGACGCCCTTGCGCGTCGCGAAGAACACGTATTGGTCGGGCGAGAACGCGCGCACCGGGATCGCGGTCTGGACCTCTTCGCCTTCTTCGAGGCCCTCGAGCAGGTTCGGGATCGCCTTCCCCTTGCTGTAGCGGCTGCCTTCGGGAACCTTGTAGGCCTTGAGCCAATAGAGCTTCCCCTTGTTCGTGAAGAACAGGATGTACTGGTGGTTCGTCGCGAGGAAGACGTCCACGACGAAGTCCTCCTCGCCCGTCTCCATGCCGATGAGGCCCTTGCCGCCGCGGTTCTGCAGGCGGTATTCCTCCGGGGCGATGCGCTTGATGTAGCCGCGGTTGGTCGTCATGACGACGACCGTCTCGTCGGGGATGAGGTCCTCGACGAAGATCTCCTGGCCCGACTCGGCGATGGCCGTCCGCCGGTCGTCGCCGTACTTCTCGCGAAGCTCCCCGAGCTCCTGCTTGATGATCGCGAGGACCTCCGCCCGGCTCCCCAGGATCTGCTCGTAGCGGGCGATGTCGCGGCGGACTTGGGAAAGCTCGTCCTTCACGCCTTGGATCTCGAGCGAGGTGAGCTTCGACAGGCGCATCTCGAGGATGGCCTTCGCCTGCTCCGCGGAGAGCGAGAACTGCGCCATGAGGGCCTCACGGGCGGCCTCCGGGTCGCGCGCGGCCCGGATCGTCGCGATCACGGCGTCGATGTTCGAGAGGGCGATCACGAGGCCCTCGAGGACGTGCGCGCGAGCGGTGGCCTTGGCGAGCAGGAACTTCGTGCGCCGGACGACGACGATCTCCCGGTGGGAAACGTAGATCTCGAGCAGCTGCTTGAGGTTGAGCTCGCGCGGCTGGTTGTCCACGAGCGCGAGGTTGAGGATGCCAAAGCTCGACTCAAGCTGGGTCTGCGCGAACAGCTGGTTGAGCACGATGTCGGGGTTCGCGCCCTTCTTGAGCTCCACGACGACCCGCATGCCTTCGCGGTCGCTCTCGTCCCGAAGGTCGGCGATGTCGTCGATCTTCTTCTCCTTGACAAGCTCCGCGATGTCCTTGAGGAGGTTTGCCTTGTTGACCTGGTAGGGAAGCTCGTCGACGATGATGCGCTGCTTGCCGCCCTTCTTGTCGATGTCCTCGAGATGGGTCTTGGCGCGCACGCGGACGATGCCCCGGCCCGTCGCGTAGGCCTCCAGGACGCCCTGGCGGCCTTGGAGAATGCCGCCTGTGGGGAAGTCCGGTCCGCGGACGATGCCGGCGAGGTCCTGGATCGTGATCTGCGGATTGTCGATGAGCGCCACGAGGCCGTCGCAAACCTCGCGCAGGTTGTGTGGCGGGACGTTCGTGGCCATGCCCACGGCGATGCCGGAGGACCCGTTGCAAAGAAGGTTCGGGAACTTGCCCGGGAGCACGAGCGGCTCCTTGAGGGTCGCGTCGAAGTTGTCGCCGAAGTCGACCGTGTCCTTGTCGAGATCCTCGAGGAGCTCCTCGGCCACCCGCGTGAGGCGGCACTCCGTGTAGCGCATGGCGGCGGCCGAGTCGCCGTCGACGGAGCCAAAGTTGCCCTGGCCCTCGATCAGGGGGTACCGCAGCGAGAAGGTTTGCGCCATGCGAACGAGCGCGTCGTAGACGGCAAGGTCGCCGTGCGGATGGTACTTGCCCAGGACCTCGCCCACCACGCGGGCGCTCTTCTTCGTGGCCTTGTTGCTTGCCAGGCCCAGCTCGGACATGGCGTAGAGGATGCGCCGGTGCACGGGCTTGAGCCCGTCGCGCGCGTCGGGCAGCGCGCGCCCGACGATGACGGACATGGCGTAATCGATGTAGGAGCTGCGCATCTCGTGCTCGATGGGCTTGGGCACGACGACCTGCGTGACGCCCGCGTTGCCTTCCTCGGCCATGGTCTCACACGTCCAGCACGGTGACGTCCCGCGCGTGCTTCATGATGAACTCCCTTCGCGGCTCGACCGCGTCGCCCATGAGCACCGTGAACAGGCGATCGGCGGCGGCCGCGTCCTCGATCGTGACCTGCGCAAGCGAGCGCGTGGCGGGGTCCATCGTCGTCTCCCACAGCTGGGTCGGGTTCATCTCGCCCAGGCCCTTGTAGCGCTGCACGTCGTAGCCCTCGCCCCATTCCCGCAGGAGGCGGTCCTTTTCGGCGTCCGAGTACGCGTAGCGCTCCTGCTTCCCCTTTTTCACGCGGTAGAGGGGCGGCTGCGCGATGAACACGTGCCCGGCGTCGACGAGGGGGCGCATGTACCGGTAGAAGAGCGTGAGCAGGAGCGTGCGGATGTGCGCGCCGTCCACGTCCGCGTCGGTCATGATGATGATCTTGTGGTAGCGGATCTTCGACAGGTCGAAGCCGGAGGCGTCCTTGGTTTTCGTCGCCACGGCGACGGTCCCGCCCCCGTCCGCTGCAGCTCCGTTCTCGCCCTCGGCCAGCTCCATGGGCGTCGAGATGCCCGTCCCGATGGCCGTGACAAGCGTCTGGATCTCGGCGTTCTTGAGGATCTTGTCGAGCCGGCTCTTCTCGACGTTGAGGATCTTCCCGCGCAGGGGGAGGATCGCCTGGAATTCTCGATTGCGCCCCTGCTTGGCGCTTCCGCCGGCGCTGTCGCCCTCGACGAGGAAGATCTCCGAGACCGCCGGGTCTCGCGCGGCGCAGTCGGCGAGCTTGCCCGGCAGGCTTGCCGTGTCGAAGAGGCCCTTGCGGCGGGCAAGCTCACGCGCCTTGCGAGCGGCCTCGCGCGCCTGCGCCGCCTGCACGGCCTTCTGCACGATGAGCGTGGCGTGCCGCGGGTTCTCCTCGAGGTACGCCGCGAGCTTCTCGTTCACGATCGACTCGACGATGCCCTTCACGTCGGAGTTGCCAAGCTTCGTCTTCGTCTGTCCCTCGAACTGCGGGTTCTCGACCTTCACGCTGATGATGGCCGTCAGGCCCTCGCGCACGTCCTCGCCCGAGAGCGGCTCGTCGTCGGCCTTGAGGACGTTGTTCTTGCGCGCGTAGTCGTTCAGCGTGCGCGTGAGCGCCGCGCGGAAGCCGGCGAGGTGCGAGCCGCCCTCGATCGTGTTGATGCTGTTGACGAAGCTGTGGAGCGTCTCCGTGTAGGCGTCGGTGTACTGGAGCGCCACCTGCGCCTCGGTGCCGTCCTTGCCCGCATCGAAATAAACGGGCGGATGGAGCGCCGTCTTGCCCGCGTTGAGCCAGCCGACGAACTCGACGATGCCGCCGTCGTACTTGAAGTCGTCCGACTTGCCGTCGCGCTCGTCGGCGATCGCGATGCGGACGCCTTTGTTGAGGAAGGCGAGCTCCCGTAAGCGCGTCGCGAGGGTCGTGTAGTTGAACGTGGTGTCCGAGAAGATCTCCGGGTCGGGCTTGAAACGCACGAGCGTGCCCGTTCCCTCGATGTCCTGCTTCACCACCTCGACGGGCGTGACTGGCGCTCCGCGCTCGTAGCGCTGATGCCACAGCTTGCCGCCCCGTCGAACGCTCACGTCAAGCCACTCCGAGAGGGCGTTTACGACCGACACGCCGACGCCATGCAGGCCTCCGGAGACCTTGTACGCCTTGTGGTCGAACTTGCCGCCGGCGTGGAGGATCGTCATGACGATCTCAAGACCGGGCTTTCCGTGCTTGGGGTGGATCTCGGTCGGGATGCCGCGGCCGTTGTCCTCCACGCTCAGGGAGCCGTCGGCGTGCAGGCGAACGTCGATGCGGTCGCAGAAGCCCCCGAGGGCCTCGTCGATCGAGTTGTCGACGACCTCGTAGACGCAGTGGTGGAGGCCCCGCGCGTCCGTCCCGCCGATGTACATGGCGGGCCGCTTGCGCACGGCGGCAAGGCCCTCGAGAACCTGGATCTCGGCCACGCCGTAGGTCCTTGCGTCGGCCTTCTGTGCACTCTGGGTTCCCTGTTTTTCGGCCATCGAAAACGCCGTTCCGACCCTCGCCTATCGCTCTCTGAGCGGGCGATTGTCCTTATAAACAAAGAAAGGCATTTCGTTTATAAGTATTTTGGCGAGGCGACGAGCCCATTGCTTAAATACTCACAGAGGAATACTTGTACCCAGCCAGGGACTCTCCGTGGCAGCGACAAACGGCATCGGGAAAGCCAAGGCACGGAGGCCGCCTCTGGTCCTCGACACGTCCGCCATTCTCTCGGGCAAAACGCCTCCCGCAAACGAGATCCTCTACGCCCCCACCTCCGTCGTCGACGAGTTCCAGCCGGGGGGACGCTCCCGCCGCCACCTCGAGTACCTGCTCGAGGCCGGCCTGCGCGTGATCGATCCCAAGCCCGCCTCCGTCGTCGAGATCGAGGAGGCCGCCTCGCAAACCGGCGACGGCTCCAAGCTCTCCACCGCCGACGTGGCGGTCCTCGCGCTTGCCAAGGAGCTATCCGCGTGCGTGCTCACGGACGACTATCGCATGCAGAACGTCGCCGCCTCGATCAAGATCCCCTTCCAGCCGCTCCTCCAGGAAGGCATCAAGGAGGTCCTCCGATGGGCGTACCGCTGCCGCGGGTGCGGCAAGCAGTACGAGACCGCCGCGCCCGAATGCGACGTGTGCGGATCGGAGGTCCGGCAGGTCAAGGCGGCGTAACTTCGGCGGCCGTACCCGAGCTTGGTCTAAGGGGCAGGACTTAGGATCCTGTGGTTAGTCCTTCGAAGGTTCGAATCCTTCCGGCCGCATTCGGCGCGCATAGCGCGCCGAATGCGGCAAGAGGACGAGCGACTCCGCGCCGAAGGCGCGGAGAGCGAAGTCCTCGAAGCCCGAGCGTTGGTAGGCGCGCGGCCTTGGGCCGCGCGCCGGGCGCCAACGCGAGCAGCGCGCCGAATGCGGCAAGAGGACGAGCGACTCCGCGCCCGCAGACACCCCGGATTTTTACTGCGCAACTGCGCAGTAAACGTCACCGCAGCTCGCGCGCGATCGCGAGGAAGTGCGCCTCGTCCCGTCGCGTGCGCATCGCAAGCTCGACGCGATGCGTTCCGGCGCGCGCAGGAAACGCGCGCACGCGCTCGGCAAGCGCCGGCGGCAAGCGCGCCACGGCCTCGGCGGGCACGCGCGCGACGCCCGCGGCCGGCGACCGCGCGGGCAGCAGCCGGCACGCGACGTCGCCGTCGCGCCGCAGGAACGCAAGCTGCCACCCCACCGCGGGCCCGGCGAAGCTCCACGCTTCGCGAAGCCCCAGCGCGCGCAACCCCGCGCGCAGCCTCGCGAGCGCGCCGGCGTCGGCTTGCGAGAGCGCGCGCGAGAGGAGGCGCGCGGTGGGCTTCTCGCCGCGTCGGCGAAGCATGGATGGAGCGCTCACGCGCGGCAACCGTGCGCGCGGCGGAAGACGCTTGCGGTCGACCGGAACGTTTAAAGCGAAGTCGCGAATTGGGGAGGTGCTCGTTACGAGCCACTCCTTCTAGCGGGGTGGGGTAGCCAGGATATCCCGACGGGCTCATAACCCGTAGACCAATGGTTCAAATCCATTCCCCGCTACTTGATCAGCCATCGCGCAAAGCGTGTTCGATGAGGCGCCGAAGCTCGTCGGCCCCGATGCCGCCGCTTCGCTGGAAGATGATGGCGCCGTTGGCATCCACCACGGTGACTTCGGGCGGCATGATGCCGGTGCCGTAGTTGCGGCCGACCGTGCCGTCGTCCAGGCCCGCGTACCACGTCCACCCGTTCCGTTCGAAGAACGCGCGCGCGTTGTCCTCGGAGGCGCCCGTGACCTCGACGCTCAGGATTTCGAACACCTCGCGCGGATACTCGTCGTAGACCGGCGCGAACTCCTCCATCGCATGCTTGCACGGCGCGCAGTTGGCCATGAAGAGGTCGACGAGGACGACTCTTCCAAGGAACTCGCTCAGGCGCACGTCGCCCTTGCCCAGAAGGTCGGTGAGGCCAAAGTCGGGCGCTCCGCCGCTTAGGCCAAGGACGCTCAGGGCAAACGGTGTCGAGGCGCCCGTCATGACGATGCGGTACTCGCCTGGCACCACGCCGTAGATGGACGCGATGCGGAGCGGCTTGTTCGGCGCCGTCGAAGGCGGCACGAGTTTCGTTCCCGCGCTCCATTCGGCCACGACGTCGCCTTGCGGATCGAGCACCTTGATCGACGGGGAGGCGGCGGCAAAGCCGCCGGCGACGGCGCCGCCAAGCTCCACTTGCAGCATCTTGTACTCTTTCTCGACGCGGAAGCTTGCCGTCGACGTGGGCGTCCGATCGCCAGCGGGGCTTAGGACGAAGGTCCCTTCCAGAAGCACGTCCCGCGCCTGCTCGAACGCGGGCCGCGCGGCCTTCGGCATGCCGTCGGACATGGTCGAGGACACCGGAGTCTCGGGCGTCCCCATGCAGCCTGCCAGAAGGGCAATCGTCAGAACCATCGCCGGAACCGCTCCACGAACCCTCATGCGCCTCGCCGCTCCAAAAGGACCCGGGAGCCGGAAGAAGATTTTGGCGTTCGTCTTTACCGGGGGGGTCTGGACGATCGCACATATGAAGTGGCCGCCAGCGGTCCGGGGTGGCGACGAGTTGCAGGTCAGGCGCCCTCGTACTCCGGGTACGCCGCCTCCGCGGTCGGCGACATCCATGCGGGCTCGAGGAGCCCGTGCCGCGCCCGAGGCGCCGTGCTGTCCACGCTGTCGAGGCTCGTGTCGCGCGTGCGCGCGGGCGCCGGGTCGAAGGGTGGATTGAAGAAGCCCGTGCGAAGCGGAACGTTTTCCTCGGCAAGCGCGGCGGCAAGCTCGGCGCGGGCTGCGCGCTGGCGCTCCTCGCTTGCGATGAAGCGCGCGAGGTCTTCCCATTGCGTGCCTTGCAGCCGTTCCCACAGCGCGGGAAGGAAGCTCGGCTGGCGGCGCCAGTAGGAGGTGTTGACCCAGCTCACGCCCGCGTCGCGAAAGGCGCGCGCAACGTCCCGCATGGTCGTGCCGCTTGTCGTCGGGTAGGCCGGCGAGTAGTTGGCAAAGACCGTGAGGCCCTCGTCGGCCAGCTGGCGAAGGGTGTGCAGGCGCGCCGAGATGGGCGGCGCGGCCGGTTCGACGATCTTGCGCGCCTCGTCGTCGAGCGTGGGAACGCTCAAGCCCACGCGAAGCTGCGAGAAGCGGCGGAGGAAGTCCAGGTCGCGCAGCACGAGCGGGCTTCGCGTGAGGATCTCGACGGGCCAGTCCTTCCGGAGAATGATCTCCAGGCAACGTCGAACGATCTCGAGGTCGCGCTCGGCGGCCTGGTACGGGTCGGTCGCGGTGGAGATGTACACGGTCAACGGCTTGCGCGTTCGCATCTCGCGTTCGACCAGGCGCGGCAGGTTTTGCTTGGCGACGACGTAGTTCCCCCACCGGCGTCGATCCACCTTCATCGTGTCGGGGACGTAGCAATACGCGCATCGGTGCATGCAGCCGACGTAGGGATTGAGCGACCACGCGATTCCGGTGGCGTGGCCGCCCATGGTGAAATCCGTGAGCGCGCTTTTGGCGTCCACCTCCAGGACGCGGCACTGGCCGTAGGCCTCGCGCGCCGGTTCCTCGTCCGTCGCGTCGATCCGGCGCTGGGCGGGCCGCGTGCTGCGTCCAAGCTGGGAGTGCAGCTTGTCGTTGATCCAGACGGGTTTCACGGCCTGGCAGACGATTGCGCCGGCCATAAGCGGCGGGCGGGGGTGCCCGAAACTGGTGGGGCTCGGGCCGTCCGCCTGGCAAGAACGGGGCGTCCACCGTCACGTCTTTAGACCGGGAGCCGCCTGCGCGCCTGCATGCTCTTGGCGACGGTCCGCAAGCTGGGGCCGCTTGTGGGCCTCTTCGCCCTTCTTGCGGGCATCGCGCTTGGTTCGGCGTTCCCCTCGTACTTGGCTTGGGTGGGGGCGGGGGTCGACGGCGCGTTCTGGCTTCTGGGCCGCGCGGTTCCGTTCATCATCTTCCTCGTGCTCACGCCGGCCATCGTGGGCTTGCTGTCCACGGGCAGCGCGGGGAAGTTCGCGTTCTGGGTCTCCGTGGCCTTCGTGCTGACGACGTTTCTGGCCGGCGTCTTTGCCGCGATCTTCCTCGTGCTCGTCTTCGGGCTGCCGCTCACGCCGTCCTCGGGCGATCTGGGAGCCGTGCTCGCGCACGTGGGGCAGCAGACGCTTGCGGCCGCCACGGGCGCGCCCGCCTTCATCGCGATCTGGTACGGCGCGCTCGTGGCCCTCTTCCTGCACTACGGGGGCCGCAGCCCGCGTCTTGCCTGGTTCTGCCGTCCCACGGCCGGCACGCTGCACCGCATCGGCATCGGGGGCATCGAGCGGATCGGCCACGGCGTCCGCGCGGTGCTGCCTGGACTTCTGTTCCTCGTCGGCATCTACATTCCCACGAAGCTTGCCGATGCGCTCTCGCGGGTGGGCGAGGTGGGAAGCCTTGCGGGACGCGATCCCGTGCTGTGGTACTTCCTCTCCGTTGGCGTCCTCGCCGTGGCGCTTGCGATCTTCCTTGCCATGGGCGTCCTTGCCGTGTGCAGGATCACGGGATTCTCCGTCCGGGCGTTCGTGCGCGAGTACCTCGTGTACGTCTATCCGTTCGCCTGGGCGACCGCTTCGAGCTACGCGACCGTGCCCATCAACCTCGACCGCACGAAAGCGCTCGGGGTGCGCCAGGAGATCCGCGAGTTCATCGTGGTGCTCGGGGCGACGGTGAACCTGGACGGAACGATGATCGGCGCCTTCGTGCTCACGGTCACCACGAGCCTGCTTGTCGGCTACACGCCGACGGCGCTTGACATCCTCGTGCTCATCCTTCCGCTTGCGATCGTGAGCATCGGCGCGCCGGGGATTCCCGGCGGCATGGCGCTCATCGCGCCGGGCATCGTGCTTGCCATCCTGCCCATCCCGGTGGCCCTCCACGCAGCGTTCTTTGCGATCTTCGTCGCCTACGCCTTCGGGCTCTCGGACCAGTTCCGCACGGGCGTGAACGCGACGGACAACGGCCTGCTTTGCCTTCTGTTCGAGCACTGGTATCCCGCGCATTTTGCAAAGCCCGGCGAGGCGGCGGCCGGATCGTTTCAAGCCGCGTCGGCTGTCGCGCCGCCGGCGCGCTAGCCGGTTCGGGAGAAAAGAAGCGCCGGCGCGGCGGCGAGCGCGGCCACCGGTCCGGCGAGCACAAGCGGCAGGAGGCCGGCGGCCGCAAGCGCCATGGCGACGGCCAAGAAGGCGATCGCCAGGCGCAGGCTGGACCGAGCGCGCTCCATCCGCAAACGCGCCAAGGACACAAGCTCGGGGACGAGGCGCACGTCTGGCCGCAGCAGGACCACGCCGGCCTCCTCGACGGCCACCTGCGCGCCCGAGCCCATGGCGATCCCGACGTCGGCGGCGGCAAGCGCGGGAGCGTCGTTGACGCCGTCGCCAACGACGGCCACCACGCGGCCTCCTTCCTGCAAGCCGCGCACGGCGCCCGCCTTTCCCTGGGGCGTGATCTCGGCGAACACGCGGCGAAGCCCGAGCTCGCGCGCGGCCGCCTCGGCCGTCCGAACGTGGTCGCCGGTCACGATCGCGCACTCGACGCCAAGCTCGCGCAGGCGCGCCGCGGCTTCCCCGCTTTCCGGGCGCAGGGGATCCGAGAAGGCGAGAAGGCCGACAAGCGTTCCTCCCACGCTTACCCCTACGGTCGTGAATCCCTTGGATTGAAGCTCGTCCCAGCGGGCAAGAGCCCGCTCGATGTCCACGCGGCGGGATCGAAGCAGCTTTGCGCTTCCCACGAGAAGCTCCCGGCCTTCGAAGGTCGCCTCGACGCCCACGCTCGCAAGCGTTCTCGCGTCGGTCACGCGCGCCGGTTCGATGCGGCGGTCCGCGGCGGCCGCGACGACGGCTCGCGCGAGCAGATGCCCATTGTGTGCCTCCGCGGCGGCGGCAAGCGCGAGGATCTCCTCCTGGTTTTTGGCAAGGCCTTCCACGTGCGCCAGCGCCAGCCGGCCTTGCGTGAGCGTCCCGGTCTTGTCGAAGACGATCGTTTGGACGCGCGCGAGGCGTTCGAGGGCTTGGGCGTCCTTCACGAGCGCCCCGCGGACGCGGGCCGCAAGCCGCGCGCCGTGAAGGGCCGGCCGGACGGCCAGCGGCAGCGAAGCGGGCGCGCCGGCCAAGAGCACGGCAAGGAGCAGCGGAAGCGGCGCGGCAAGCGGAGCAAGCGTGAGATGCGACACGACCGCCGCGCCGGCTGCGGCCGCCAGCACGAGGGGGACCATGCGCGCGGCCGTCGCCTCGCCGCTTCCGGCAAACGGGGGCGCGGCGGATTCTTCGAGCGAGGCGAGGATCCGACCCAGCGACGTTTCGGCGCCCGTCCGCGTCGCGCGCACCACGAGACGGCCCTGGACCACAAGACCGCCGGCGGGCACGGCGTCTCCTTCCCCGACGTCGGCGGGCAAGGGCTCGCCCGTGAGGTGCGCAGTCTCGACGCTGCCGGTTCCCCGCGCGACCACGCCGTCGGCCGCCAGACGCTCGCCTTCCGCCACGATCATCCGATCGTCGACTGCAAGCTCGGCGGCGGAAACGAATCGCTCGGTCCCGTCCCGCAGCACGCGCACCGCCTCCGGAGCCAATCGGGCGAGCGCCGGCGCGTCGGGCGCCCCCCGCCGAGCGTTGGCGTCGATCGCATGCGCGGCGGCCGCCGCGCCAAGGGCAAGGGGAGCGGCCGCAAGCCATGCGGCGGCGCCCGCGGCAAGCGGCAGCGCGTCGGGCCAGAGCGCGTCGGTGGAGGCCGTTCCAAGCGCAAGGGCGGCCGAGGCCAGAAGCAGCATCGTGCCCGCGTGGCGACGGGTCGAGAGAAGCGCTGCCGCGCCGGCGACGGAGCCCGCGACGGCCAGGAGCGCAGGAAGAGGCCCAGGGACATCGCCCGGGCGTTGGAGAAGCCACGCGACCGCCCCCGTGCTCAACGCCAGGACCGCGCACGCCGTCACGGGGGACGCCCGCATGGCGACGGAAACCCTTCCGGCCGGCCTAGTTCTTTGCGGTTTGGCTCAGGCCGCCGCCGGCGGCAGCGGGTTGCTCAAAGCGCCGAAGGACCAAGAACCAGAAGGCAAGCGTGAAGGCAAGAAAGAGCGCCCAGCCTGCGTGCTGATGGGCCTCCTGCAACGCGCGTCCGCCCCATTCGCGGCCGACCACGGCCAGCAGCACGAGCCGCGCGACGTTGGCCAACCAGACGCCCGCAAGCCCAAGCAGCGCGTAGAGCGCAAGGCGTCGGGGCGGAAGGTTGCGCTCCCACGCGAAGAGGCCCAGGAGGCCCAGGAAGAGGGCCGCCGGATAGAAGCCGGCGCACACGACGCCCACGGTGAGGAAGAGCGTGCCTCGGTCGGTTGCAAGCGCGACCGTCTCGCCGCGCACGGACGCGGGGATGCCAAGCAGCGAAAGGGTGCCCGCCATGGGATCCACGAGCGCGTGGCGAAGGTACCACCGAAGCGGCGAGTCGCCCGCGCCCGACTCGAGCAGGGCCTGGAGCGCCCACGCGGCAAGGGGCGCAAGGAGCAGAGGAAGGCTGTACGCCACAAGCGTGTCGACCTTGAGCGGTCCCGCGCGGCGTTCGAGGAACGGCGCGAGCGCAACGAGCGCAAAGCCGTAGGCAAGAAGCGCAAGCTCGGGGGCCGAGAAGGCCGAGCCCGAAGCGAGGTTGTACGCGAGCACGCTGCCGAAGCAAAAGAAGCCCAGCGCAAGGACGAGGTTCCGCCGAAGCGGCTTCGACGGGCTCGGGGCGCGCGCCGCGCGCGCAAGCGGCGCAGCGGCCAGACCCAAGCCGACGGCCACGAGGACAAGCGCCAGGGGCGCGGGCGTCTCGTGGTCGAGGACGCCCGTCAAGGAGAGAAGGCCGTAGCCTGCCGCAAGCAGGCCCGCCACAAGACGCGCACGCTCGGCCGCCGGCGCCATGGGGTTGGCTCAACCCTCCGGCCGGCGAGCGCCCCACGCGAGGGCCCCCGTGCACGCAAGCGCCAGGGCCACGCCAAGGGCCGGGTCGGGGAGGAACGGTACGGCCGTCGCTTCGACGAAACCGCACCCCTCCGACTCGCCAAGCTCGTTCGAGGACGTCACGCGGTAGCGGTACGTCGTGCCTGGCGTCGTGCTCGCGTCGAGGATGTGCGGATGCTCGGGCGTGCTTTGGGCAAACAGCTCGAAGGGGCCGTCGCCCTCGGCGCGGTAGAGCCGGTCCACCTCGGCCGTGAAGTGGCTCGACCACGTGACCATGATGCTCGCGTCCTCGTGCGCTTCGGCGTTCACGCTCGTGGGACACGGCGGCGGCGCCGTCGCCGGCGGGCGGTTCGATTCGTCCTCGTCGTCGGGAGACTCGCAGCCGGGGTCGTCCGGGTAATCGACGAGGCCGTCCTCGTCGTTGTCGAACCCGTCGGAGCAGTGGGGTTCGAATTGCGCGGAGACCGTCGCGGCGCCGGCAAGGAACAAGAACAGGGACGCAAGGCTCGGCAGGACGAGGGGAGAACGCGGAGGCATACGAGGAGGGGTTCGTCGGTGACGCTCAAAGCGGTGCTGGGACGCCGATCGGCCGCCACATTAAGAAAGAGAAACGGGGGCCCGGAGGCCCCCCTCGAAGAACCTAGCTGCGGCGGCGCAAGGCCACCCAGGCGCCCGTTGCGCCCACCGTCGCAATCGCGGCGGCCCACGGGCTCGTGAAGAACGGGATCGCCGTGGCTTCCACCTCGTCGCAGTCCTCCGACTCCTCGTCGCCGATCACGGTCGTCACCGTGTACCGGTACGTCACGCCGACGACCGTGTCCGAATCCACGAACGACGTGCCCGTCGTGTTTCCGAGCAGGACGAAGGGTCCGGCCCCGACGGCGCGGTACACGTTGTACGAGTCGGCGTCCGTCGCGGCGTCCCACGTCAGAAGGATCGTCGTATCGGAGCGCGCCTGCGCCTCGAGGTTCGTCGGGCACTCCGGCCCCGGCCCGTTGCCGTTTGTCGTCACGATGTAGCAGAAGGAGGCCTGGCTGATGCTAAAGGGACGGTTGTTGTTCGGGTTGATCGGCGCTCGAAGACCCGTGTCGGCGTTCGTGGGCGGGTCGTACGTGTACACGTTGGCGTTCGGGCCGCCCTTCACGATGACCGCGTGAACGCCTTCGCTTGCCACAAAATCGAAGTGCGTCCCGTTGAAGTTCGCGATCGTAACCACGATCGTGCCGTCGGTGAACACCCCATTGGCCATGGGTTCGATCTTGAACTCCACGAAGTCCGAATCGAGGTCGGCACAGCGGGGGTTCCCCGGCGTCACGGTCTGCGCGGAGGCCGGAAGCGCCAGAAGCGCCATGGCCAAGCCCAATCCAACTGCCATTCCTGTTCGTACGATGCGTGCGTTCATGGGATCGCCGCCGCTTCTCCGCCACGGGGCAGGATAGGGTTTCCGGCACGCGCCTCGGACGGCGGGGCGGCGAGGGGAAAAAGAGGATCCTGGCAACGCGAAACGTTCGACGAAAAAAAAGAACGGGCGCCCGCGGACGCGGGCGCCCGTACGGGAAACGCTCTACGGCCGCCGGCGGAGGAACGCGTAGGCGCCCAAGCCGCCCAGCGCGGCTCCCGCGGCCGCAAGCGGGCTCGTGAAGAACGGGATCGCCGTCGCCGACGCGGTGGCGCAGAACTCCGCGGTCACGCGCCGCCCGTCGAAGTGGCGAACGCCGTAGTCCACGACCGTACCTACGGGGTAGGGCCCGTCGACCACGGTCGACCCGTCCAGCATCTCGGTCACATGCTCCCAGTCGCCCCCGTCCACGGAGCGGTAGAGCACGAAGACCGCGCCCTCGTTCATCACGGTGACGGAGATCGTTCCGTCGGCGTTGGCGACGGCTTCAAGCTCGGTCGGCGGACACTCGGGCGGCGGGGGCGGACCTCCGTTTCCACCGTTGCCATCGTCCTCCTCGCAGTCGGTCCAGAACATCTTCGCCTTCGCGAAGTGGCCCTCGTCCACGTACGCTTCCACGCGGTAGTGGCCCGAGGGCAGCGAGAAGGGTCCCGCCTTGAAGTGGAAGCCCATGGGCGTGTCCTCCGCGTCGGCCTCCCAGTCGGCGCGCAGGACCTCGGACTTGTCCCCCGTGGGCGGCCACTCGTAGAACACGAGCCAGCCCTCGTCGTTCGTCATCTTGAAGCCCTCGATCCAAAAGTCGCAGTCGACGCGCGGATCGTTTCGCTGCGGGGGCGAGACGACCTCGTCGTCGTGCACCTTGATCGTTCCGTGGTTCGGGTTCTCGTGCGCCGCAGCCGGCACGGCTGCAAGCGCCACCGCGAGGACGATCCCCGCGGCCCAGGCTCTCGTTGCGATTCGTGGTCGCATGCTCCAACCTCCACGCGACCCGGGGTTGGGGAAGGAGGATAGCCGTTCCGGCACACCGATCGGCCGCGCAAGTCCGTCCGCCGGCGACGCTCCCGCGTTTTGCTCCGAGGGCCCGCGCAAGGGGCAAGATTGAAATCGTCCTTGCGCCTTCGCGCGTGCATGGCCCTGCGGTCCCGCAAGCCCAACGCGGCGAGGCTACCCCGATCCCTCGTCGAGGGGCCGCGCCGGCGCCTCGAGAGCTCCTTCGCGCGGCAGTTCCTGCGCAACCCCGTGGCCGTGGGAACGCTCTTCCGCTCCGGCCCGTTCTTGGCCAAGCGCCTCACGGCCGAGGCGCTGCGCCACAAGCCGGCCACGATCCTCGAGGTCGGCTGCGGCGACGGCGCCATCACGAAGACGCTTGCCAAAGGCGCCGCGCGCGAGGGCATCCGATTCCTTGCCGTCGACATCAACGCGGCCCTCCTTTCGAAGAATCCTGTGCGCGGCTCGCTCTTCCAAGGCGACGCCTCCCGGCTTCCCGTCCGCTCGGCGGACGTCATCGTGTGCGGGCTTCCGCTTGCGCTCTTGCCCAAGGAGAAGGTCCTGGAGATCCTCCGCGAATTCCGGCGCGTGGCGCCCAACTTCGTCGCCTTCCAGTACTCGACCACGAGCTTGAAGCTCATCCGGCAAGTGTTCCCCAACGCGCGCGTCGTCACGTACGTCCTGGCAAACGTGCCGCCGGCCGTCGTGATCTCCGGCTCGGCCCCGGCAGCACGTTAAAATAGAACCATCCCGATCGGCCCCCCCATGCATTGCGCGCAGTGCGGAGAGTCGCTCGCCGCGGGCCACCGCTTCTGCCCGCAGTGCGCCGCGCCCGTGCCCGGCGCAAGCGCTGCGCCCGCGCGTCTGCACATCGACGAGCTCTCCGCCAACTGCCACCACTGCGGGCAGGAGGGCCGCTACGGGGACCTTCGCCGCTGCGGCGTCTGCCACGAGCGCTTCTGCGTCACCTGCGTGGCCGAGTGCTCCGAGTGCAAGGAGGCCGCCTGCCCGGCGTGCATCCTCGAATGCACGACCTGCGGCAAGGTCGGCTGCGCCGACGATTGGGAGCACTGCGAGAGCTGCCACGCGCGCGCCATGTGCAAGGAGCACGCCGAGTACTGCTCCGACTGCGGCTACCCCGCGTGCCGCCAGTGCCTCTCGCCGTGCAAGAAGTGCGGCGACGACGTGTGCGGCATGTGCGTCGAGGAAGGGCACGGCACGGCAAAGTGAGGATGTATACAGATGTATACGAATGTATACATCAGGCGCGCTTCCACCGGGCGCACGTCTGGACGAAGTGCCGGTGCACGCGAAGGTCGCCCGTGAGCTCGGGGTGGAAGCACAAGCCAAGGACGTTTCCCTGCCGCGCGGCCACGATCGTCTTGCCCAGCAGGCCCCACGGCTCGCAGGCGCCCCACGTGCGGACGATGGCCGGCGCCCGAATGAACGCCGCCGGAACCGAACCCAATCCGGCGAGGTCCACGCTCGCCTCGAAGCTCTCCCGCTGCCGCCCGAAGGCGTTGCGGTCGACGGCGAGGTCCAGAAGGCCAAGGAGGCGCGTTCGCGTGTCGGAGACCTGGCGGTCGCCTTCCTTGGCGGCGAGGATGAGCCCCGCGCACGTGGCAAGGAGGGGGAGGCCCTCGTCGCGGGCGCGGGCGACGAGGCGGTCGTGGAGCCCGGAGGCGACAAGCAGGCGCGAGATGGCCGTGCTCTCGCCGCCGGGCATGGCCAGGCCGTCCACGAGGTCGAGATCGGCGGGCGTCCGGACCGGAGCGACGGACCCGCGGAGGCCCTCGGCCAGGAGGGCGGAGGAGAGCGCGCGCTCGTGCTCGGAGACGTCGCCCTGCACGGCGAGCACGCCAAGCCTCAGGTCGAAGCGGGGCTTCGCGCGGTTCGTCACGTTTCCGGCCATCGGCTTGCGCGATAAAGCCCTTGCGGCGCTCGGGTGTCGCTTGGTTTCGAGCGAGCAAACGCCTTTATGGCCGCGGGGCCCTCCCATGCGAGGAGCGCATGGCGAAGGTCCGTTGGTGCGTCGTTTGCCGCCGCGAGAAGCCCGTCCACGGCGTCTGGTACCTTCTGGATCCGCGCGCCCCGTCCTTCGCTTGCGAAGGCTGCTTCGTGGCGGCCGAAGAGATTAAGCCCCTGCCTGCGTAGCGGGCGCTGCCATGAGCCTCCTTTGGGACACCTTTGGCGCCGTCGGCCTCGTGCTTCTGGTCTCGGCCTTCTCCGCAAACGCCTTGGGCCGCATGGCTCGCGACGGCGTCGCCTACACGGGCATGAACTTGGGCGGAAGCGCCATCCTTGGCGTGTACTCTTGGTATCTTAACGCGCCCATCTTCGTCGTCCTGGAGGTCGTTTGGGCTTCGGTGGCCTTGGCGGGGCTCGTCCGGGCCCTGCAGGGCCGGGTCGATCTCGCCTAGCGGCGGGCGGAGGCGGCGGCGCGTCGCGCCGGCGCCCCTGCCCGGCGTTTCCGCGGGGCCTTCGTGCGCGCTTTTGCCTCCGGCTCCCCGAAGAAGAGAACGTAGCCGTCCGGATCGTCCATCATGAAGGCGCGCTCGCCCTGCTCGGTGTCGAGCGCAAGCTCGATGCGGGCGCGGGCTTTCTTCGCCGCGCGCCAGACGCGCTCCACTTCGGGCGTCTCGAAGTAGAGGACGACGCCGGCGCCCAAGGGGCCCGACAGCCAGTCGCGCACCTCCTCGTCGGCCCACGGGCTGTCCTTGGGGAAGAGGCTCACGACCGCGCCGCCCAGGCTCGCCTCGACGTACTCGACGCCGCCCTCCGTGCGTCGGGCCGTCTCGAAACCCAGCTTCCGGTAGAAGCGCTCGCTTCGGCCAACGTTTGTCACGTTGAGCACCACGTTGAGGGTCGTGGCCATGCGCAGGGGAAAGGCGTTCCCGTTCATGACCCCTCGGGAAGGTCGTGTCGCGTTCGGTAGTTTCTTGGCCTACGCGGTTTTGGTCCCATGGCCGGCGGTGCGCCGGCGCGGGCCCGTGGTCTAGTGGTCATGACGTCGCTCTTACAAAGCGAAGGTCGCTGGTTCGAATCCGGCCGGGCCCATGGCTACTGCACGTAGATCGCCGGTCGTCCCGGCATGGCCTGCTTGGCCTTGCCCGCCGGGTCGGGGCCCTCGCCGGCGGCATGCACCTCCCACGTCGCGGGGATCTCGGCGGACAGGAATGGAAGCGCCTCGCGCAGGATCTCGAGCTCGGGCAGCGGCTTTGCGCGTCCGGCAAGCGCGGCTGCGCCGCCGGAGGCCATCTCCTTTCCGAGCTTTTGGGCAAGCGCGGGCAACTCCTTCATGCGCGCGCGAAGCTCGGGGTCCTGCTGCGCGGCCTTCATGAACGCACCCACGTCGAGGCCGCCCTTTCCGGGATGTAGAACCGCAAGCGAGAGGGCCGATCGCTTCCACGGCTCGGCCACGTACAGCACGACGCGGGAGGGCGAGAGTCCCGTGACCTTGAGGATGGCGCGAACGTCGTCGAGAACCTCGCGGAGGTACGACTCCGCGCGCTCGGCCTCCTCGTCGCGCGCCGCCGGATCGGCGACCGGCCAGGGCGCCTCGATCACGCTGCCTGCGTTGCCCAGGCGGCTCCACGCCTCCTCGGCAAGGTGCGGGACGAAGGGCGAAAGGGCGCGCGCCTGCGCGGAGAGGAACACGTCGCGCAGCGCGCGCGAGGGGTCCTGCGCGCTGCGGCGCACGTACCACGACCAAGCCGACGCAAGATCGAAGAACGCAAGCTTGAGCGCGGTGCGGAAGTTGAGCTTCTCCATCTCGGCGTCGAGGTCCGCGAGGATCCGGTGAAGGGCGCTGGCGAAGGCGCGGTCGGCGCGCGTGGGCGCCCGGTCGGAGGCGGGCGGGGGGTTCGCGTAGACGTCGAGCCACGCCGCAAGGCGCCGGCCGATCGTGGCGGCAAAGTCGCGCTCGAAGCTCGCGTCGTCGAGCCCCTCGCCGGCGTTGGCAAGCGCCATCCGCACGGCGCTTGCGCCGTACTGGTCGAGCGCCTGGCGCAGCGTGACGAAATTGCCGGCGCTCTTGCTCATCTTCTGCCCGTCCACCATGACCCAGCCGTTCACGCCCATGCCGCGGGGCCAGCGCTCGGGCTCGTCGGGCCAGATGGCCACGTGGTTGAAGACGGCGAAGGTCAGGTGGTTCTGCAGAAGGTCCTTGCCGCTGTTGCGAAGGTCAAACGGGTACCAGTAGGCGAACTCGCGGCGGCACGCCTCCGCGACCTCGCGGGTGACCGTGCCGCGCGCCGCGTTCGCGGGGTTTCCGCGGCCCAAGAGCACGAAGCCGAAGAAGGCGTCCGTGAGATCCTTCGGGTCGACGGCGAAGGCGGGCTCGGCGACGCTTGCGTCGAGAAGGTGCGCGAACGTGTAGTAGGCCATGTAGATCGTGGAGTCGGAGAGCGACTCCACGACGCGCGACTCGTCCATGGGAAGACGCGTGCCAAGGCCGGAGTCGCGCGCGCAGGCCCAGTCGCGCAGCCAGTCGACCACGTAGTGGAACTGCTTTCGCGCGACCTCGGGGTGGATCGTCATGCGGTCCAGCGCCTCGTGCGTCTTCTCCTTCCACGCCGGATCGCCGTACGTGAGGAACCACTGGTCCGAAACGATCTTCACGATGCCCTCCGAAAGGCAGCGGCACACGACGGGGCCCGTGGGCTCGAAGTAGCGCTCCGCGTCGCCGCGGGAGAGGAGCCACTGCGCCACCTTCGCCTTGGCCTGCGCGACGGGAAGCCCCGCGAACTCGCCGGCGCGCTCGAGCATGCGGCCGTTGTAGAAGCCCGCCTGGTACACGGTCTCCGTCGCCTTCTCGAGAAGCTCCACGTCGCGCTGGCCTTGCACGCCAAGGCGCTTGACTTCGGCGGGCGCGGGAAGCGTTCCCGCTTCGCCCGAGTCGATGACCGGGATGGGCGAAAGAGCGCGGACGGAGGCGGCGTCGAGGCCGAACTCTGCCATCGCGCGTTCGTCGCGCTGGAGGTCGGAAAGCGCCGCGAAGTCGAACGGCGCGTCCGAGGGGACGCTCGTGACGATCCCGGTTCCCTTGTGGGGCTTGAGGAAGGAGGCCGGAAGCACGAGCACCGCTTCCTCGCGGGCGGGCGCATGGACGCGCGCGCCGACGAGCGCGCGGCCCGCGACGCGGCCCTTCTCCGTCACGCGATCGAGCTGATGAGGGAGCTTCTGCGCGCACGTGGGGCTTGCGACCCACGTTTCGCCCGCCACGTCGAGGACCGCGTAGTCCATGTCGGGGTCGACCCACGCGTTCGTCTGCGCGAACATGGTCTCGGGCCGCAACGTGGCGGCCGGGAGCACGGTGCCCGCCGGAAGGCCCGCAGCCGGCGCGGTCAGGCGCAGCTTCACGAGCACGTACTCCTGGGGCGTTTCGCCCTCGCCCTCGCGCCGGTCGTGGTCGGCGATGGGCTGGCGGTCCTTGGGGCACCAGATCACGGGGTGGCGGCCCTTCCCCACGTAGCCGCCCTCGGCGAGCTTCGTGAACTGCCACCGGATGAACCGGTCGTACCAGGGATTCCGGTCCGTCGTGAAGAACTGGCGGCGCCAGTCGATCCCAAGCCCCAGACGCGAGACGTCCTTCCGCCACTCGGGCGGGAACACCTCCGCAAAGCGCCACGGCTGCGCGAACTTCGCGACCTCCTCGTCGGAGAACCCCTGCTCGCGCAACATGCGCCACTGGGTCTGCTCGCCCTCGCGCACGCGGTTGGCCGCCGCCACGATGGGCGTGCCCGTGAGGTGGTAGGCGAACGGGAAGAGCACGTTCTTGCCCTTCATGCGCTGGTGGCGCACGGCGAAGTCCACGCGCGCCATCGTGAAGGCGTGACCGACGTGCGCGTACGCGTTCATGTACGAGTACGGGTAGGTGGCGAAGAACTTGGGCCGCGCCGGATCGACGGAAGGCTCGTACGCGCGGCGTTCCTGCCACGCGCGCTGCCAGCGTTCCTCGATCGCGTCGAACTCGGCCATCGTCACCGGAAAACGGACGGCCCTCTTAAGGGATGCCCCGCCCGGACGGCGCTAGAACGTCTCGCGGAAGCGGTACGCGCTCCGGTCGGGACCGGGGAGGGCGGAAAAGCAGTCGAAGCACGCGTAGGTGCGGATCCGCCGCTCGAAGCCTTGAAGGCCGGCGATGATCTCGGCCGCGAACCAATCGCGGATGCCCTCGGCCTTCCCGCACTTGGCGCACGATCGGGCAAGCGGCGCCCCCGTCGAAACCGCTCCTCCCTGCATGGGTTCGCGTAGCCCTGGCTTTCAGAAAAACCCTTCGATCCGGGGTCTCACGGTTTCGTCTCCACGATCCATCCCGTACGCTCGCTTTCCGGGAGATCGTAGTAGCAGGGGGGACAGGCGTAGACGCGGCGGGTCTCCGCTGCGGCGAAGAAGGACTTCACGCGGCGGATGCCGGAATACCATACGCGGACGCCGTAGTCGCGCCCGCAGACGAAGCACGACCGGCGAACGACCGGGGCCGGGGAACGGAGCCACGCCACGCCGGCCGGAAGTCCGGCGGGATTTAAAGCTCCGCCGGTCCCGCGTCGTTTCCTGCGCAATTGCGCAGTAAACTTCGCGTCCCTTCGATCGTTCCACCCATGACGAAGAATATCGGAGCGCTTAATAGAGAACCGCGACTATCGCAACCGACAGGGCGGGAACCCATGACCTTCGAACTGACCGTGGTCTCGAACACGCCCATGACGGCCGTCAACGACCTCGAGACGGTCTCGATCGCCTTCCTGTACAACGTGGGCTACCTGCCCAAGGGATACGATCCAAAGACAAACGTCGAGAGCGTGAAGCAGAGCGTCCCCTACAAGCTCTTCCTCAATTGCTTCCTCAAGCGCCCGGAGAAGGCGTGGTCCATCGAGGAGCTCGTGACCGTCCTTCGCACCTCGCGCCCGACCGTGTACCGGCACCTCAACAAACTCAAGAGCTACGACCTTCTCGAGGAAGTGAGCCTCAAGGCCACGGAGGACTCGAACACGAAGAAGGGGTACCGCATCCGCTACGGAAATCTGGCCAAGGCCTGGAACTTCTCCGAGGCGCACGTGAAGGTCGCCATGGAAGGGTACCGCAAGACGGTGGACCACCTGCAGGAGCTCGCGAACAAGGAGATCGCGCGCCAGACGGCCGCGACGGCCCCCCCGGAGAACGGCGAAGCGCCCCGCGAGGAAGCCGAGCCCGTTCCCATGGCTCGCGTTCGGCGGGGCGCTTGACATGGCCGGCCACGACTTCCACATGACGCCCGAGGGCCGCTATCGCGTCACGAGCCTTGCCAGCCGCGACGCCGTCGTCACCACGCTTGGCCTCTTCAAGGGCTTTGCGCCCATCGGAAGCGGCGACGGGCTCGTCTTCGAGCTTGTCGAGGGGCCGGAAAAGGGCCGGCTCCGCATCGTGCCAAGCCACATGATCGTCTCGATCGACGTGCTCGACCCCATCACGCCCAAGGCGCAGCCCGCCCGCGTCGAAAGCGAGACGGACCGCCTCTACGGGTGAGCGCGGGGGTCGTGCAACGCCGAAGGCACGCTTCGATCGCCTCGCCGCCGTCTTCTTCGACTTCTCCGGCACGCTGCTCGACGAGGACAGCGACCACGAGGCCCACCGCCGGCTCATGCAGGCTGCCGGGCGGCGCTTCGACGTGAAGGTGGACGCCGACGAGCTCGTGGGGCAGTACCATTTGGCGTGCGCCGACCTACTGGCGCAGGAGACGGCCGCGGGGACGCCGGGCCCCGGCGCGGGCTCGGGCCTCCGGCTGTACACGGCCGCGCTCCTTGCCGTGCTGTCGGTCCACGGCGCACGGCTTGGCGCGCGGGACGAGGCGTGGCTCCAGGAGGAGTACCACGAGGCGCACCGTCGGCACGTGCGCCTGCACGACGACGCGCGGCCCGCGCTTGCGGCGCTTGCGGGCGCCGGGGTGCACGTGGGGCTCGTGACGGACGTGGACGCGCCCTTCTTGGATTACCACCTGCGCTTCCTCGACCTGGAGGGCGCCTTCGACAGCGTGACGACGGCCTCCGACGCGGGCGCGCTCAAGCCCGATCCGCGGATCTTCCGGCTCGCGCTCTCCCGCGCGCGCGTGCCGGCCGGGCGCGCCGTCATGGTGGGCGACAGCCTGGAGCGAGACGTGGACGGCGCCCTTGCCGCCGGCCTTCGCGCCGTCCTCGTGGACCGCTACGGCGCGAGACGAACGGACGTTCCGCGCGTCCGGTCGCTCAGGGAGCTTCCGCGCGCCCTCGCGCGCCTGGACGGCCTCCAGTCCGAGCGCTAGGTCCGCGCCAACCGGTGCGGCGACGTGGGATACCAGACGAGAAGCTCGAGCTGATAGAGCTGCGGCCGGGGCTTGAACGTTACCGGCCCGTTCTCCGTCAGGACCTGCTTCACGACGTCGAAGTACTCGATGAGCCGACCCGCCATCTCGATCTCGGTGGGCAGCGGAACGCCGTTGTCGTCGGTGGTCTGCCGCCACCGGATGACGGCCTCGGCAAGGTAGGTGCCGTAGAACGGGTGCAGCGTCGTGTCGTACATGTGCGTGTAGCGGCCCGACGGCTCGGTGAGTTGCGACTGCCAACGGATCGTGCTGTTGTTGGCCCAGACCACCGTGACGGAGCCGTCGTACGCGCCCACCACAAGGTCGACGGATCGGTTGACAAGCGGGTCGTAATCTCGAAGGGCAAACGCCGTGACCCACTGGATATCGGAAAGCGGTTGGGGCGAGCAGCAGTACTGCGTTGCCGACGCGGCAGAGTAGGCGGACAATTTGGAGGAGAGGGGGTTCGCGTAGACCACGGCGCGGTCCTCGTAGCCGCTAAGGCCGGTGCGCGGCGTGGCCTGTATCATGGAAGCGCCCAGCGGGATTTCCTTGTGAAGCGTGCCGTTGAGGCCAAAGGCGACGTGCGTCTTTGTTTGGACGGCGCGCGACGACGGCGACCGGGGCGTAAGCCCCTGCGGCGACGGGTTGTGGATCAAATCCCCGGTTCCCGGGTTGATGCGGATCCAGGGGTTCGGGTCCGTGGCGATCTCGTTGGCGATCGACCGCTCGTAAGCGATGACGACGTCGGGGCTGGGCTCGGCGGTGAAGTTGAGGCGCGCGTCGAAGGCAAGAGCGCTCGTGTACCACCGCTGCCAGCGGGGGGCGGGCGCCTGGGGAAGGCTAAGCCCAACGCCCGTCGAGCCCCAATCCGCGTTCGTTCCGGGCGCCATGGCGTCCATCGTGCTGAAGTCCTCCATGTACGTGCCGCGCACGCTTCCGTTGCCCGCGTCCGTGATGTAGTCGACCTTCACGGACGGAAGGACGCCGATGCGCGGGAGCTCGTTCCACTGGCTGTTACGGCCAAACTCGATCCGCCAGAGGAGCGCGCAGCCCTGGGGGCACTTTGATTGGAACGGCAGGCCCGTCGCGAAGTTTGTCTTGAAGTTGGGCGTGACCTTCCGCCAGGTCTTGCCGCCGTCGTTGGAGAGGTGGTACGTCAAGCAGTTGCAGGGATCCAACCCCTCCGTGACGCGCGGGGTGACGTTGAGCCACGCTTCCCGGATCCAGCCGGTGAACGAGCCCTCGGCGGCGGCTACGCCGACGGCCGTGGCGTTGGCGGCAAAGCCGCCGACGAAGTGGACGCGATTGGCCGGCCCCGAGGCGCCCGTTGTCGGCCTGGAAAAGCTCGTGGCCTGGCCGTCGTTGCCGTTGCTTTGGAGGATGTAGCTCAGATTGCCCCACTGCGCGACGCCAAAGAGCTTGTACGAGTTGTCGTCGCGCGCCGGACGCAGCTCCAGGGGGCAGGCGGTCACGTTCACCGTGCAGGCGAGGTAGGGAAGCCACGTGAGTCCCCCGTTTGTCGTTTGGTACGCGATGCCGTAGGCGATGGCCCAACCCCGCTCGCCCTCCAGCGAGAGCCAGCGCGGCAACGAGTACGTGTCTGTCTTCCAACCCGTGGTCACGTTCTGCCAGGTGAATCCGTTGTCGGTGCTTCGGATGATGCGCGCGCCGGTTACGTTTGTCACGAGGCCCAGTACGAGCCCGTTCGTGGTGGCGGCCAGCGCGCGGATGGTTTCGGTCTTGTTGTTGATCGGGACCGTCACGTTCTGCCAGGTGGCACCCCCGTCGCTCGATGCGGCAATCACGGCTCCGGTGGTGCTCGAGAAGAGCGTATGGACGTTCGTGTGGGTACCGGCGGCCAGGATGCGGTCGTTGGCCACGTAAGCCACGTCCGTGAAGCTATACGAGTACCACCCCTGCGGATCGGCGATCGTGCGGTTCAGCCACGTCGTGCCGCCGTCGTCGGAGACAAGAACACGGGAGCCGGCCACGGCCACGACCCGGTTGTCGCGCGAATCCGCGGCCACGTAGTTGCGCGAGTCGGGCGCGATCATCTCGCCGTAGTATCCGGTCGCGGGGTCGTAGATGGCGACAATTCCGCGGACATCGCTTCCGCTCGAAGGGCAGCTCTGCGCCGAGCAGTTTGAGCTTTGGCCCACGGCCACGACGCGCCCGTTGTCAAGCACTTCAACGTCACGGACCATGCGCACGCGGCCGCCGGTAAGCCAGTTCACGCCCAGCTCCGTGACCTCCGAGAAGTCGGAGCCGGAGAGCTTCAACAGCGTCGAGCGGGTGCCCACGTAGGCCGTCATGGAATCGGCAACGGCGATGGACACCCAGCCGCTCTCGAAGCCCTGCTCCTTGAAGTGGAACATCTCCAGGGGCGTCGTCCCGTCGTACACGACGACGCGGTCGCGCGTCTCTTCGGGACCGTCCACCTGCACGACGACCTCGCCGATGCCGTCGCCGTCCAAGTCGACAATCTCCGCGCGCACGATCGTGTCCGGGTAGCGCGCCGTCAGATTGAAGGAAGCCTCCCAGAGCTTGTGGCACGTCGCCGTGAAGCCGGCGAGGGTCTTCTCGGTCGCGACCACGAACCCGTTTTCGGCTTCGGGCGCGTTGGCTGCCGTTGCGTAGACGCCTAGGCGGCCCGCCGAGACGGAGACGATCCGCTCGCGGGGGAAGCTTCCGTGGCAGCCGCCGCCGTCCATCTGGTGCACCGTCACGTTGCCTTCTTGGCTGGCGAGGCCGGCGGCGATCACGTGGTCGACGAACCCGTCGGCGTTGTAATCGGCCACCGCCAGGGCGCCTCCCTCGCTAAGCGGCGGCG